>JANYHP010000282.1 GCA_025359005.1 Hyphomicrobiaceae bacterium
GGCGCTCGCCGAACCGAAGCGTCCAACGGCCGGTCGCAAGCCACGAAGACTGATAGCTGGCGGTAACAAACTAGTGTTCCGGCGCTGACATTTGCTTCCCTTCGCGGCATGTTGGTGAGCAAATGTCGGCGCCAAAAGGAACACTAGCAACATTAGGTTTCTAGTGCAGCTTTTGCATCTGACGTTTGGTCACCAGTCTTGCCGCAAACGGGTACCAAACGTCAGATGCGCTGCACTAGACGACGCGGGCTTCGCGTTCAGCTTCGGGGGAGGCGAGATCGGCGAGGACGGTTTCGCCGCCAACGGCGCGCTGGCCGACGGCGACGAGGCAGCCGTGGCCCGGCGGCAGGAACACGTCGACGCGGCTGCCAAAGCGGATGAGGCCGAAGCGCTCGCCCTTGCCGATCTGATCGCCTTCCTTGACGAAGGTGACGATGCGACGGGCGATGAGCCCGGCAATCTGTACGACCGCGACGTCATAGCCGCTGGCCAGGGGGCCGGGAGGGCCTGCTTGGCTGGAAATGACGATGGAGCGCCGCTCGTTCTCCTCGCTGGCTTTGTCGAGCGCGGCGTTCATGAAGGCGCCCGGCACGTAGATTGATTTCGACAACCGACCGGCGACGGGCGCGCGGTTGATGTGCACGTCGAACACCGAGAGGAATATGGAAATGCGCAGCCGTTCGTCGGCGCCGAGGCCGAGTTCGGCGGGCGGCTTGATCCGTTCGATGGACGAGACACGGCCATCGGCAGGCGAGATCACGAGGCCCTCGCGCAGGGGCGTCACGCGCGGCGGATCACGGAAGAAATAGGCGATGTAGACGGCGACCAAAAGCACCAGATAGGCCAGCAGCGAAAACGGCAGCATGAACCACAGAAACGCTGCCAGCAGCGCGGCCGGGATGAGGAATTTGTAGCCGTCCGAATGCACCGGCGCGAGGTTGTCGCGGATGGTGTCGATGAGACTGTGATTTGCGGATTGCGACATGCGGTGGAGATCCCTCGGCGTGCGTCCTGCGTGCGTCTTACGCACGGACCATCACCGGAACTATGAGCACGTTGAAAGGTCTGTGTGTTCCGGTTTCTAGCGCATCACTCGCGCGGCTGGAAGGGCCGCCAGCGCTTTGCACTGGCCAATCGTCCGGGTCTCAGCCGGCAATGCCCCCGCCGCGATCCAGGGCCCGCCGAAGCCGGGTACGGAGAGCCGCAACCCACGGCGTGTGTGCGCCGCCGGTGCCGACGATGGAGGGGTTGTTGCCGAGGAAGGTCAAGAAGTTAAGCCGTTCGAATGTGCGCTCCGCCATGACGTAGGCGACGGCCGCCGAGATCAGGCAGGCGCCGAAATAGCCCGCGCCATAGGTGTCCTCGCCGAGCCGCAATGATAGTGCCGCAAGGCCGACGTTAAGGGAAAAGAACAGCACTTGCAGAATGAGATAGCGTCGGCGGCGGTCGAAAAACAGCAGGATCGACGTGGCGGCGATGAACACGAAATGGAACACAGCGCCAAGCGCGCCATAACGCAGGATGGCGATCTGGCGGAACTGCAACCCGAGCGCATCGACGATGATCGGCGCCGTGAGGATCACAATCGCGGCCAGTCCTGACAGGGACACCGTGATGAGCGTCAAATGTTCGAGCGTGTAGCGCGTCAGCCGTTGCCGCGCCGCCTCGATCTGGGTGAGCGTGCCATGGCCGGCGATCGTGGCGAAGTATTGCTGGTAGCGGTCGAAAAATCCCGTTTCGAGGCTCATGACCAGCGACGACAGGGCTGGCACGATGACCAGCGAGGCGATGAACATCGTGCTGTCGTAGGCCGGCGCGTGCAACAGGCCATTATCGAGGCGGCTGCCTTCGTTCGAGAGCCAGAAAACCACTTTATCACCCCACACGCCCGCTGTACCGAGCAGGCTGCCGAGCATGAGCCGGTGATAGCGCTTGAGGCCTTCCACCATCGCGGCAAGGCTGCGCGCGATTGGACCGGGTGGTTGTGGGAACGTCGCGAAGACGCGGCCGGAGAGGCCCATGAACGTGGCCGTGAGCCCGGCGGTGAAGGCCCACGCGAGGCCCGGCGCTTCAAAGCCAGCAATGGACACCGAAATCGTCGCGACGAGCGCGATCGCGAGGCCCACGATGAACGACAGCGTCACGCCGCGATAGTCGCGTACCGCCCCGCAGAACGCCAACGCCACCCAGATCAGCGACACCAGCATGGCGGTGCCAGCCAACGCGATGGTTGTGGGGCCGTCGAGCTTCAGGAGCAGGGTTTCCAGCGCGACACCGACCAGCACAAGTGGCAGCGTGACTGCGTAGGCGGCCAGCAGCAGGCCGCGAACGTCGCCGGGTCGCTTCAGCCACAGTGCGTCGCCAACAAGGCGCGTGGCGACGATGGTGACGGGCGCGGCCATGACGAGCGACGTTGCGAACCCATAGATGACGATGGCGCGAAAGTTGGCAAGAACGTCGCGACCGCTGATCTGGTCGGCGATAAAGGAGATCGCGGCGAGCGCAAAGATCGTGAAGAGCCACGGGCCGGCCGCGATCACCGCCGCATGGCCGGCCGCCGCCACGATCGAGGAAATCGTGTCTTGCCGCGCGAGGCGTCGCAATTGGAATCCGATGCCCGCCATTTCCTAAGTTCCCCGTTTGGCGGCGCCGGCCCGCTGCCACATGCTCGACCGGCCTTGGCGCTCGGCCGGGCGGGCGGGCGCCGCTGTCGGCCGATTGCGCAAGTCGGCATAGAGGTCTGTGTAGGCGCGTGCGGCGCGCGCTGACGTGTAGAAGGCACGCACGCGTGTGCGCAACGTTTCGCCATAGCTGCGGCGGAGCGCGGGATCGGCGAGCAAGCGGCCGACCGCCTCGGCCGTGGCCGCGGGGGCTACGACCGGCGTGATGAAGCCGCCCGAACCCAGTGGCGGCTGCTCGTCGCGGCGGCCTTCGATGATCTCGCGGCACGAGCCGACATTGGTGGCAACGAAGGGAATTCCCGCCGCACCGGCTTCGAGGATCGTGAGGGGCTGGCTTTCGCTCAGGCTGGTCAGCACAACGACGTGAATGCGGCTGAGATATTCGACGATATTGACCGCGCCGGTGAATTCGACGCACCCTTCGAGACCGAGATCGTGGGCCAATTGCCGGCATTCAGCCGTGTAGCCTGGGTCTTCGTCGAGTGGCCCCAGAACATAGGCCCTGAGGTCCGGCACGCGCTCGCGCAGGATGTGGGCGGCGCTGATGAACGCCTTTACGTCCTTGATCGGCACGACGCGGCCGATCAGCGCCATCGTCGGGCGATCATCGTCGCCAACGGGGGGGGCGGCAGCAAAGCGCTCGACATCGATGCCGTTGGCGATAACGCGGCAGCGGGCGGGCGGCGCGCCGAGCGACTGCTGCACTTTCTGGTTGTCGTCATAGAGGGTGATCACCTGCGTGCATGCTTCGTAGCAGGTCCGCGCGTACGCCTCGAAGGCCTGCACCCACATGTCGCGCAAATCGAGACGCGGATCATCCAGGGTGTGGCCTTTGTCGATGGTGTCGGCCACCCATTCGGCCATCAGCAACTCGATGCGGCGTTCGTTGGTGTAGAGGCCATGCTCGGTGAGGATCACCGGGCGGCCCGTCTCACGGGCTGCGCGGGCAGCCAACAGCCCGGCATAGCCGGTGGAGATGGTGTGATAGACGCGTGCCTCGGGCAACGGAAATTCCAGCGTCGCAAAGAGCCCGCCGAGCAGCGCCCGCCAGGCCCAGAAAAAGTGCAGGAATGAGCCATACGGCATGCGGCCGCGATACATGCCTTGCACCAGATCCCAGGCCACGGGCGAGTTGAAGATCTTGTCCAGCGGCATGTCCCGCTCCGTTTCACGGAGGGCATCCATCAGGGTGTCGAGGGGCGTGACGCCCCCTTGAGTGACGAACGTCTGCAAGGCCTCAGCCAACGCGGGAAGGCCGCGCGGTGAGCGCGCGCTCTGCATGGGCTCGGCACCAAACGTCTGCAGATAGAGCGGATGAAAGGCCACGGCATTGGCCGGCATGGCATAGCGCGGCGGATGGTCACTCGGCGCGGGCCAGAGCGAGACAATGGAAAAGCTGGTGCCGGGCTGCGTCCGGATCAGCCAGTCGATCCAACTGGAGACGCCGCCGGGCACGTAGGGGTAGCAGCCTTCGACGATGAGGCAGACGTCGGCTGGACGCAACTCCGTGCGCGCCCACAACCCCGCGCCCTCGTTGCCGGACACGCTCATAGGTGCACTCCCGGGCGCGATCCGAACCGCAGTGCTCGGAGGTCGCGACGCGGCATGACGGTGCGGGCGGTTTGCCCGAGCGGGACACGCCTCTGGCGATAGCGGCCGGTCGTGGGTGGACGGTGCCGCGCCCGCTCTGTGCGGAATTCGGCAAAACGTCCCTCAGCCAGCAGATGTGCCTGATAGGCTTCCGAGGCGATGCTCGCATTCGGCGGCGTGGAGGCGGTAGCAGCGCCGCGCCGGTCGGCATCGCAGCGCGCCATGGCGCGGGCACGAAGGCCAGCGGCGGCGTTGGCGCATGCAATGCGGGTGGCCTCCTCGAGCAGTCCGGAGGCGACCATGGCGTCGAGGTTGCCAGCCAGCCCTATGGCAGCACCGGGCCCAGATGCGGGGGCGGCAGCACGCATCAGCATCCGCTGCGCTTCGCTCTTCAGCTTTTCGCGCAGGCGGGCCGCAACTGCGGCGGCTTGCACACGGATGACGGGCTCCGGACTGTCGAGTGCGATCTTCAGGAACGGCAGATAGTCGGGGTGGAAGTGGCGCGCGATCATGCCGAGGGCGGTCTGCTGGGCGTCGATGGGGCCGCCATCGAACAAGCCGCGGAGGGCAGCCGGCGCAGGGCTTGCGAGGTTGGCCGCGCGACCAATTGCGATGCCGTCGGAGACGCGGGTGAAATCATCCTGCTCGGCTGAGAGCGCGATGCGGGCATACCAGGTATCGAGCCGCGCCGCGCTGTCCGCGCCGGCCGCACTCAGCCGTGGCAACAGCAGGGCCCCGAGGGCGCCGAACGGGCCGGTCGCCAAGGTTGCCAGCACGCCCATCAGCGCCAGGCCGCCGTCGCGTCCGCTGAACAGCGACCGCGCCAGCAGTGCGGCCGTCAGCCCGACGATAGCCAAATGGGCACCGAGCAGCGCCAGCGGGGTCATATGTCCGGCGGCGGCAGTGGCAAAGACAACACTCTCAGCCAGCAGGCAGAGGGCGAGCACGGCGCGCGTGCCGAGGGTACTCGGTGGCGTCGCGGCGGATGCGCGGATCGTGGGCTCAGACATCGCCGCCGCCTCGCCCATCGGTCGCAGCTGGTTTGCCGCCGAGCAGGCCGCGCAAAAGGCGCCAGCGCTTTACGGTTGGAATCGCTTCGTCGACGGCCGCGGCGGGGGTGCCGCTGCTTGCCATGCCGCCGCCGGCGACGGCGGTCACGCGCCCCTGCTGGAGGGCCGGTGCGAGATGAGCGGCGATCACGGCCAGCCGGCGCGTCAACGCCGCGTCGATCTGGTGCGGCGCCATAACGTCGACCTTAAGGAAGCCAATGACGCGTCGGCCGGTGCCGGCTGGACTGCCGGCGCTTTCGGCGCCTACCTCGTTGAAGATCGGCACCGCTGCCACGCCATAGCCGCGCAGTGTGTCATCGTCACCGGAGGCGAGCACCGAGAGCGGCCGCCCCTCGCGCAGCAAGGCGGTGAGGAGGGCCGCATCGACGTCAATTTCCGCAGCAGCAATCGGCGTAGCGTCGCCGCCGCCGTGGGTCAGCACGTGACGCGCGCGACCGCCGTCGCACGCATAGAGTGAGATCTGCGCGCCGGGAAAACCCGCCAACAACGCCGCCTTGAGGGCCAACACCCAGCGTCCGGGCTCCGCCTCGCCAAGACGGCCGAGGGCTGCGAGCAGGTGGCCCGCATCGGTGGTGTCGCGGGTGGCAATATGGCGCTCCAGCATGGCACAACGCGCGCGCAGATTGGTGTTGTGGTCGAGCAGAGTCGTGCCGCGCGTCTTGAGATTGTCGACCTGGACGCGCAAGTCGTCACGCTGTTCGATCTGGCGTGCGCGGAACGTGCCGAGCACCATGGCCACCAAGAGCCAAAGGACGGGCTGGGTCCACACGCGGATCAGATAGTTGAAATAGCGTTCCTCGATGTCGGGCTCGGGCATGCCGATCAGGACC
Organism: Hyphomicrobiaceae bacterium; assembly: GCA_025359005.1. Taxonomy (GTDB): domain Bacteria; phylum Pseudomonadota; class Alphaproteobacteria; order Rhizobiales; family Hyphomicrobiaceae; genus JABFRJ01. The sequence continues at coordinate 6,172 of JANYHP010000282.1, forward strand.
GTGCCGAGGGTGGCGATACCGGCAGCCATCAGTCCGCTGACTGTGCCGTATTGCAGGCTGAGCAGCAGCACCGCGATCCAGTAGGGATGCGGATTGATGCGCGTGATTGCCGGGAAGCCGTCGATCGCAGACTCCGCGGCGACGAGCGCGATCAGCAGTCCCATCTCGACGATGGCCAGCCGCGGCGGCAACACTGGTGACATGGGTCCGCGACCGGCCGCGCGCTGGGTCGTTTCCCGCAGTCCGTCCAAGGCTCCGCCGAGCTTCATGAGAAGGTTTCCGAAGTGCGCACCCGTGATCGCCAGTGTGTCAGCGCGCGCACGTCGCGGTGTTGCCAGAACCGGGGCCGCACTGCAATGCGGTCGGACGGAGATTGGCGTTGCATCATTGTCCCCCGGAGTTGAAGGGGTTTTGCGGCGGTGGCGTCGGCGCATTCTTGGTCGCCGGCACATTGGCGGCTGCCCGGGCGGCCACGCGCCGCTTCTTGAAACGGCGCGCGACGTCCACGGGCACTGAAATGCGCCGTGCCTGCGTCTGGCCGGGCGCGGTCGTGGTCACGGGTGGCGCCAGCAGGATCTCGGCGCGGCCAGGATCGCGGCCTGGCGACGATCCGGCCGGCGTGGCGCGGCCGGCCAGAGCGATCAATTGTGCCTTAAGCGCCAGCCGTCGCTCTTCGCCGGGATCGACGGTGGTTGCGGCCAGTGTCGCGCGGGCGGCGTCGAGGTGCCCGTCGCGGATATCGACGGCGGCCGCCAGTAGCCCCGACCCCTCGATGACGTCGCGCGGCATGAACCCGCGCACCTTGTCGAAACCTGCGGTCTGGCCGGTGGACATCAGTGCCTCGGCCAACCCGACCAGATCGACGGGTCGAAAGCGGGCCAGTCCCTGCTGCTCGGCCCCGCGCAGCGCCAGCGAGGGCGCTTCCGCGTCCACCGCCGCGACCACGAACCGAGTGGCGGTTTCCATCGACAGGTCGCGCGCCTGTGCCAGCCAGCCGGTGAGGAACACGCGTGCGGCGTCGTACTGCACCTGGTCGACGAGAATTTCGGCGGCGGCCAAGGAAATCGGATCGCCGGGGGTGCCGACGTCGCGCGCCATCTGGAACGCAAGATCGTTGCGCTCGGCTGCAACCAGCTTGGCAATCATTTCGAGGGCGAAATCGGTGTCCGGCTGGCCCTTGTACCAGCGGATGCCGCGCCGCAACGCGTCTGCCGGGCCACTCTTGGTGACCAGCAGCGCGTCAAACAGCATCAGGCGCTCCCGCGAGCCCCGGAGCCAGCGCCGGTCGTCGACGGCGCGCAGGATTTGCGCGGTTTCTGCGAGGTTGCCATCGGCGGCATACAGAAAGGCCAGCCGCTCCAATTCCTCCGGGCGCCGGTAGCCGTTGTTGCGGCAGTCCACCAGAACCGCCTGCTCGCCGGCGAAATCGCTGGAGCGGCGCAACAGGCCGACCAGCCGTTGGCAGACGGGCTCGGAATACCGGATGGACAGTTGCGCCTTGAGTGCCCGGATTTGTCCAGGCTCATCCTCGGCCTGGCGGTAGAGCTGAGCCAATTGGCGATAGAGGAAAATGTCGCGCGGGCGCTGTTCGATCAACAATTCCAGCATCTGCAACGATTTCTGACTGTCGCCGTAATACTCGTAGAAGCGGCGCAAGGTGGCGAGCGTGCGTTGCTTGCGATCACCCCGCTGGAAGCGGGCTTCGAGGAGGCTCAGGGCCCGCCCTGTCTGGCCGTCGCGCTCCAGAGCCTCGATGCGCTCATCCTCGCCTGGCAGCACCGCCCAGCCGACGACAAGCGCGCCGAAAAATATGATGGCAAGCACAAACGTGTGGGCAGCAGCAAGTCGACGGCCCAGGATCGCGCGCCAGCCGGTCGGTTCGCCGCCTCGGTGGGAGGTGCCGGGCAAGGCCATGGTCGGGTGCGGAAGGCTGGTCATGGGCTGTTTGGCTGCACGGTGGCTGGGGCTCCGGCTGGCGTCGCCGTCGGGCTTTTATTCGTGGCAGGCGAATGTGAGCTGCACGGGGCGCCGCGCGTCAAGATCGTAGTGAACCGGCAGTCGCCCCGTCTCGTCAGTCCAACGGATCTCTTCGTTGAGTGTCTGGCCGTCACGGCTCACGGTGATGCGGAACGAGCGGCGGCGTGGGCCTTCGAAGATCATGTCGCCTGGCCCATAGCCTTGCGCTGCGACCGTCTGGAGGCAGTCAGCGATCCGCCGTTGGGAGAGGCGCCAGCGCCCCTCTACCAGGGCCAACATTGGTCTTGGAGCGCCTGCCTGCGGGGGGGGCGGCGCACCAACCTCAGCGTCTGCCGCCGCGCGTGTGCGGAGCGCCACGGAAGCGTCCGCGACGGCTGGATCCAGGCTCACGTACAGGGCGCCCTGATGGCGCGTCGCACCGAGCACGCCGATGCTGTCATCCAGATCGATCGTCAGGGCCTCGGCATCGTCGAAACGAACGCTCTCGACGGCACCCCGATTGCGGACCATCCATTTGAGGCGGCTAGTCTGGGTCAATTCCACTTTGAAGAAATCGTCAGCCATGGCGGCATACTCGGATGCATCGATCGGCACGACCTGCGCTGTGCGTGCCAACGTGAGGAGGCCGCGCACGGTGCGCAGCGCCGCCTGCTTCTCGCCGGAATACATGTGATAGTAGAGATCGAACCCCTTGAGGCGGCGCGGGCTATCGGTGTTGCGTAGCGTATTCACCAGCATGGCCTGACCATTGTAGGGGCCCGTCCAATCGTTTGTGTAGGTGTTCTCATTGCTGTTGACGGCATAAATCTGGCGGTCGCGGCCGACAGGCCTGGCAATCGACGGCACGTAAGCGACGGAGGGGTATTCGGGATCGAACCGGCTGTCGCCGCCGTTCATGTTGCGGACACCGATGCGGCGCGTGGCGGCTACGGCTGCCTCGAACGGTGTCGCGTCTCCGCTCCAGAGATAGAGCTTGGCGCGCTTGCCGGCGGGGGCGAAATTTTCCGAGATTTTAAGGGCGCCGAAAACTTCCTTTTCGAGGTCGAAGGGTGCCTTGAGGTAGGTGCGTGGCAGATCGTCCGAGCCGGCGACGTAGGGATCGTAGCGCTGGTCGGTGACGGTGCGGCCGGCGGCGCGCGCCAGGGCGGCCGTTATGCGTTCGCGAACGGGCTGGTCGGGCGAGTGGTAGTTTTTGATCAGGCTTTCTTCGCGCGCCCGGTCGTAGGTTTCAAAGAAGCTCCAGTTATAGGGGTGTGTGTGGGTGTGGCTCGCCACCTCCACCTGGGGCAGTGCGTAGAGGCGGCGCGCGATGGCGGCGCCAGCCGGATTGCCGCCGAGCAGGGGTTGCACATCGCCGGCGATCAGGCCCACCGACACCGGCAAGTCCGGGAAGGGCTCGATCAGCTCGCGCAACACCACTTCCGACGACAGCGCCTGCCGGTAACCCTCGACCTCGGACAGATTGTTCCAGCCGTCGCCGTCGATCTGGCTGAAATAGATCCGGCGGCCAGAAATAGTGGTGACGTCGGGTATGGGAAAGCGCTCGTCGCCGAGGCATTTGGCGAAGAAGGTGAAGGGGTTGATGACCCATTGCAGCCGGTCAGTGTTGGGTTCGAGGACGACGGTGTAGTTTTGCGCCGCAAAGCCGCCGCGTGCGTTGGTGCCGACGACCACGGCGGTGCGGCGGCCGGCAGGCGTATCGGTGTCGATCGTCAGGTGGGGGGTCATGGACGGCGACGTCTGCAGCATCAGCGGAAAGCCGGGCAGCGCCTTGTCGAGCTTCTGCTCAAAGCCGATGACGGCGGCGTCAGCGGCGCGCACCTTGGATTTATAGGTGAGGTCGATGAACGTGCCGCCGTGGATGAGGCCGAGTGGCGCCAGGATGCGGTTGATCGCGCCCATCATTTCATCGGTTTCCCGCGGTGCGATTTCACCCAGCATCATGTAGCTGAGACCGGACGCTGTGGCGGGTTCCAGCCATTTCACGTACGCCGCCGGGTCCGCCAGCGGTTCGACGAACCAGGTGATGACCGCGCGATAGCGGGCCAGCGCCTCGCCGGTGGGCAGGGGGGTATTCACATCGACATAGTCGAGCATATAGCCGAGGTGGTTGAGCGGCATTTCGGCGAGCTTGTGCAACCGCGACTGATGCGGCGGCCCTTCCGCCTTGCTGTCGTAGACGGCGAGGATGGTGCGCAGGATTGGCTTCGCCATGGCCTCGGTTTCGCCTGCGTCGGCAACGGGCGGCAAAAGTGTGAGGAACAGTGCGATGCAAAACGCAATGTGAACCAGCACAGACAGGAATGCAGGTTGCGCCAGACCTGATAGGCGGTTGGTGCGCAGAGCTGTTGGTCGATGTTCAGTCGAATGGCACGGTGCGGCGAAGATCATACGGCTGTCCTAGCCGAGTTGACTGCCCGAAGCGAGAGGACGCGCGGTCTCAATAGGGGAGAATACTTGGCAGCTTTGGTCGGCGTTTTGAACCCAGCCTGTGGTTTGCTCCCTGCTGGCAACAGTCTTTCAGGGGATTGGAGACGTGCGCGCGGTCCCGCGCCGGGCTGTCCCTCCTTTTTTGACGTCACGCCACCTTTGCGACTGTCATCTGCTCCAGGTATCTAAGCAAAAATGCCGAGGTCGTGCGCCGGGTACCCGGCGGGAAGAGCCGTCGCCAACTGGTTGGATGGAACCAATGAAACTTGTCATGCTTGCCCGAAATGCGGGGCTTTACTCGCACCGGCGGATCGTCGAGGCGGCGCGCGCGCGCGGCCACGAGATTGACGTGATCAACACGCTGCAGGTGCATATGAACATCACGTCGTCGCAGCCGCTGCTGCGCTACGGTGGCAAGACCTTGCCGATCTACGACGCGATCATTCCGCGCATCGGCGCCTCCGTGACCCATTACGGGTTGGCCGTGCTGCGGCAGTTCGAGATGCAAGGGGTCTATCCGCTGAACGAAAGCGTGGCGATCGGCCGCTCGCGCGACAAGCTCCGCGCCCTGCAACTGCTGGCGCGCGAGGGCATCGGGTTGCCGGTGACCGCGTTCGCGCACGGGCCCCGCAAGGCTGAGGATGTGCTGAAGGAAGTGGGCGGCGCGCCGTGCGTCATCAAGCTGCTGGAGGGCACGCAGGGCATGGGCGTCATCCTGGCCGATACCGCGCCGTCGGCCAAATCGATTATCGAGGCATTCAGCGCCGCCAATATCAATATACTCGTGCAGGAATTCATCCGCGAGGCCGGTGGCACGGATGTGCGCGCCTTGGTGGTGGGCGGCGAGGTGGTCGCCGCGATGAAGCGCACCGGCAAGATCGGCGATTTCCGTTCCAACCTGCATCGCGGCGGCAAGGCCGAAGGCATCAAGCTCTCGGACGACGAACGGCGGACTGCAATCCGCTCGGCCGAAATCCTGGGGCTCAACGTGTGCGGTGTCGACATGCTGCGCGCCAAGCGCGGGCCGGTCGTGATCGAGGTCAATTCGTCGCCGGGCATCGAAGGCATGGAGGCGGCCACCGGCGTCGACGTCGCGGGCTCCATGATCACCCTGCTCGAGCGACGCGCCACGCCGCACGCCACCGGGACCAAGGGCGCAGGGTGACAGCCGTTTGCTGCCTCAGCCGAGGCAGGCGCGCACGAATTTCTCGAAGGCACGGGCACGGTGGGAGATCGCATCTTTGGCGGCCGGGTCCATTTCGCCGAATGTAAGGTCCTCGCCATCGGCCAGGAACATCGGGTCGTAGCCAAAGCCCAGCGTGCCGCGCGGCGGCCAGACCACTTCGCCGTGCACACGCCCCTCGAAAATCTGGTCCTCTCCATCGGGCCACGACATGCTGAGGGCCGAGACGAAATGCGCGGGGCGGTCGGACGGTAGAGTGGCACCGCGCAACTCCAACTCGCGCTGGACGCGCGCCATGGCCGCGTTGAAGTCTTTCTTCGCTCCACCCCACCGGGCGGAGAAGATGCCCGGCGCGCCATCGAGGGCGTCAACGCACAAGCCGCTGTCGTCGGCGAGCGCCGGCAGGCCCGATGCTTTGGCGGCGGCGCGCGACTTGATGCGCGCGTTGGAGGCAAACAGGGTGCCCGTCTCGTCCGGCTCAGCAAGATTGAGCGTGCCGGCGGAGACGGCCTGCAAGCCATAGGGTGCGATCAGCGCATTGATCTCGGCGACCTTGCCGGGGTTGTGGCTGGCGACCACCAATTTGGTGCCGCGCGTGAGTTTGGGCATGGGGCGTCTCGGGTTGAGTGCGTGGCGGATCACCCGTGCCGGGTGAATACGAGGGCCTGCGCGGCCCTCGTGCTCCCGCGCCAGGGCCGCAGCCCTGGACCCGTCCTTTAAAGGTGGGTTTCCAGAGGGCGAGCCCTTTGGCGGGAGCTCGAGGGCAGCGCCGTCGATCTTGTTTTTCTCAGCTCACCGTTAGCTTCTGCAGGGCGGCGAGTTCGCCGATGCCTTTTTTGGCAAGGCCCATCAGCTCGCCGTATTGCGCTTCGCTGAAGGGGACGGTCTCGGCCGTGCCCTGGATTTCGACAATGCCGCCCGAGCTGGTCATGACGAAGTTGGCGTCGGCGTCGGCCTCGCTGTCCTCGGCATAGTCGAGGTCGAGCACGGCGTGGCCACCATAGAGCCCGGCCGAGACGGCAGCCACGCTGTCGCGCAGCACATTGTCCTTGACCATGTCGCGCATTTTCATCCAGCCGATGCAGTCGTGCAGCGCGACCCAGGCGCCGGTAATCGCCGCTGTGCGCGTGCCGCCATCGGCCTGCAGCACGTCGCAGTCGACCGAGATCTGCTTTTCGCCGAGCGCCTTGAGGTCGACCACGGCGCGCAGCGCGCGGCCGATGAGGCGCTGGATTTCCTGCGTGCGGCCGGAGGCGTGGCCTTGCGTGACTTCGCGGCGCGTGCGGCTCGTGGTGGCGCGCGGCAGCATGGCATATTCAGCGGTCACCCAGCCCTTGCCCTGACCCTTGAGCCACGGCGGTACGCGCTCTTCGAGGCTCGCCGTGCACAGCACGTGCGTGTTGCCGAATTTTATCAGGCACGAGCCTTCCGCGTGCATGGAAACGCGACGTTCGATGGAAACACGGCGCAGTTCGTCGGGCTTGCGTTTTGAGGGGCGCATGAGGTCCTTGAAGCGGGATGGGGGGAGCGGGATGGGGAAGGGGGAATGACTAAACGGCACAAGCCGAAATCGCACGGACCCTAGGCGAGGCCGCCGCGTGGGGCAAGGCTGCAGTGGTTCGTGTTCAGGGCAATAACTGCTTGTCCCACCCGTTAGTGTGCGGCGGAAAAGTGCGTGCAGTCCCCACGTCGGACGGCGATGCCGGTTACTCCGCTGCCATTTTGTTCTGGCGCCGGGCGTATTGCAGCAACGCGTCATCGGCGCAGGGCGTGATGGGCGTGAAGTCGGTGTGCGCGATCCACTCGGGCCGGGTGGGCTTGGCGATGGCGTTGGAGACGGCGTTGAGCGTGAGATAGACGATCTTGCGCGGATAGGGCGTGATGTTGCCGGCCGAGCCGTGCACGAGATTACCGTGGAACAGCAGCACGCCGCCGGGCTTGCCGGTGGGCACTACGATGCCGCCCGTGGCGCAGAGTTTTTCGACGGTGTCCTCGTCGAGCGTCCACAGCGGATAGCTGGTGGTGCCGGTGTCGTGGCCAGCCTTGAGGTTGCCGTGGTGCTGGCTCTTGGGGATCAGCATCAACGGGCCGTTGTAGGGGAAGACCTCGTCGAGGAAGACTGAGATGTTCATGGCGCGCGGCTCGGGCATGCCGTCGTCGCGCAGCCAGGTGCCGTAGTCCTGGTGCCACTGCCAGACGTCGCCGGCGAACTTGGCCTTCGCGTTGATCTTGTACTGATGCATGTAGAGTTTTTCGCCGAAAAGCTGTTCGACGGGTTCGATCAGGCGCGGATGGCGGCCGAGGATGCCGAAGCCCTCGTTGTAGGTGTGGGCGGCAAATGCGGTGCGCGGCGCACCGTTCTTCTCGCGCCAGATCTCGGGACGGTTGGCGGCATAGATGCCTTCTGCCTCGTCGCGCAACACGGCGACTTCTTCGGCCGAAAAGGCTTCGGGCAGGAACAGCCAGCCGTCGGTCTTGAATTGGGACACCTGGGCGTCGGTGAGTCTCATGGTGCGTCTCCTGGGGCGGCAGGCTTAAGTGCTGCTCGTCGATTGGACAGAAATCAATCACGTTCGCCCTCCCACGTCTATGCAAGGATAGCCGAATAACACTATGAAGCCATGCAGGCGCGACAGCCCAGGGCGTCCAAAACGGATACACATGCGGCGACGCGCGCTACACCTCGGACGGGACTTGTTTGCGGCACTGGCTCTGCTTGCAGCCAGCGCCGCTGTTTTGCTTGCCGCCGAAACGCCAGACGCCGCGCGCCAGCGCCTCGCCATGCTGGATGCGGGTGAGAAAGGCGATCTGTCGGCGATTAATCGTCTGATCACGGTCGGCACCAAGGTCGACGTGACGGACGAGGCGCATCGGACGCCGCTCTACATGGCGGTACTCGCCAATCAGATCGGCGCGGCGAAGCTTCTGTTGTCAGAGGGCGCGAGCGTCAATGCGCAGGCGCGCGACTTTGATACGCCGTGGCTGCTGGCGGGCGCGCTGGGTCGCGCCGAGATCCTGCGATTGATGATCCCGCACGGTCCCGATTTCAACATTTTGAACCGTTTCGGCGGCACTGCGCTAATCCCGGCGTGCGAGAAGGGGCACGTCGCGGCGGTGCGGGTGCTGCTGGACACCGCGATCAACCTCGACCATGTCAATGCACTCGGATGGACGTGCCTCATCGAGATTGCCTACTTGAGTGATGGTGGGCCACGACACCAGGAGATTGCGCGGCTGGTGCTGCAGGCGGGCGCCGATCCAAACATCGCCGATCGCCGAGGCAAGACGGCCTTGGCGCATGCGGAGGCGCGACGGCTCGGCGCGCTGGTCACGGTGCTCAAGGCGCATCAGGCGAAGTAAAGGCGCTCAGCCGCTCAAGTCTGCCTGGATGGCGCCGATGGGTTCGAGGCGTTTTCCGGGCGCCAGCATTACACCGCGAAAGCTACCGATGCCGAGTTCGAGGCTGCCGGCGATCATCCGCGCTTTCTCGACAAAATGGCTTGCTGCAGAAGGCGGGCAAAGATCGCGCGCGCTTTCCTCAAACAGCGTCAGCCAACGATCGAAGTGGGCGCCGCCGACGGGCAAATGCGCGTGCGCCTGCATCGGCCGGCCGTGATAGCGGCTCGTGTGCAGGGCGACCGACGACCAGAAGGCGCACATGCGGTCGAGATGGGGCGGCCACTCTTTGATCCGGGCGGCGAAGATCGGCCCGAGCACTGTATCGCCGCGAATACGGTCGTAGAAGCCGTGCACGAGGCGGGCGATCATGGCCTCGTCGATACCGGTGCTGGTCTGGATCGCGGCTGTGGCCGCAGCGCGGCGTTCGGCCGCTGTGGCGGGATGGTCGGAGTTTTTCATCGATGCGCCTCGTGCATATCGCGCTCAACTGTCTCGCGGGATGGGCGGCGTTGGCAATGCGTGTTCCCGGCGCGCGACCAAAGGTCCCGCTGGGCTCTCAAGGGGCAGGGCAGCACGCGAGACCGTGCCTTCATTTGTCGGCCGTGACCGGCTAGAAGGGCACCGTGGGGCGCCGGCCCCGTGCATGATGTCTGCGAGGCTTCCCCAATGCGCCCAATTCGCCTGGCCCTGTTGTTGTGTGTGTCGCTCGTCGTCCTGCCGAGCGTCGGCATGGCCCAACGGCGCCTGCCGCCGCCGAGCAAGGAGGCGGCAATGTTTTCGTTTGCCCCTGTTGCCAAGAAGGCAGCGCCGGCCGTCGTCAACGTCTATGTGCGCGGTCACCTGCCGCCGACCCGCACGCAGCGCGCAGAAGACGAGTTCTATCGGCGCTTCTTCGGTGAGCGCTTCGGCATGCCGGAAGAGCGCGTGCAGAATTCGCTGGGTTCGGGCGTCATCGTCCATCCCGATGGGCTGGTCGTCACCAACACGCATGTGGTCAAGGTGGGCGGCAATGCCGAGATCAAGGTCGTTTTATCGGACAAGCGCGAATTCGACGCCCGCGTCGTCATGCAGGACGAGAAAGCGGACATCGCCATTCTGAAGCTTGAGGGCGGCGTGCAGAAATTCGAGTTTATGGAGTTCGCCGACAGTGACGATCTCGAAGTGGGCGATCTGGTGCTTGCAATCGGCAATCCGTTCGGCGTCGGCCAGACGGTGACGCAGGGTATCGTTTCGGCGCTGGCGCGCACCGAGATCGGCCAGTCGGAGGCGCAGGTCTTCATCCAGACAGACGCGGCGATCAACCCGGGCAATTCCGGCGGCGCGCTGGTGGACATGAGCGGCCGGCTCGCTGGCATCAACACCGCGATTTATTCGCAGACCGGCGCCAGCCACGGCATCGGCTTTGCCATCCCGTCCAATCTGGTCAAGCTGTTCGTCGAGAGCGCGATCACCGGCCGCAAGGTGGCGCGGCCGTGGATCGGCGCCAAGGTGGAGCCTGTCACCCGCGATATCGCCGACGCGCTCGGCATCGAACGCGCGGCGGGTGCGGTCGTGACGCGTGTCACACAACGGAGTGCGGCGGCGGACGCCGGCCTGTTGGTCGGTGATGTGATCACCAGCGTCGACGGCACTGGCGTGGATGATCCACGCGCACTTGTCTATCGGCTGACGACGCGTGGCATAGGCAATGCGGCCAAGCTGCAGGTGGTGCGTAAAAATCGGATACAGACCGTCGAGCTGCAGCTGCGTGCGGCGCCCGAGCCCGGCAAAAACGACGTGCGCAACCTCACCGGCAATCACCCCTTCGATGGTGCGCGCGTGGCCACAATCGTGCCGGCGCTGGCCGACGAGTTGGGTCTCGACGAGGAGCAGGGCGTGGTGATCCTGTCGGTGCGGCAGGGCTCGGTGGCCGCCAATCTCGGTTTCTCGCCGGGCGATATCGTGCTGTCGGTCGGCGGCGCGCCCATGGACAGCGCGGCAACACTGGAGGGCCAGTTCCGCGAGCGCCGGGCCATGTGGCAGGTCGAGGTGAAGCGCCTGGGCCGTCTCGTTAATCTGCAGATCCGGGGATAGTCGCAGGAGTGTGGCTGTCGACGTTCGCTCAACCGGTATCAGGCCGGTTGAGACGGACGATTGCGGCGTTGAGCAGTCCGGCGAACGTAACCCAGGCGATGTAGGGCACCAGGAGCCACGGCGCCCACGGGTCGATCCGCGCGGTGAGCACGATCAGTGACAGGACCGAAAACCAGAGCAGGCCGAGTTCGGCGAGGGCCCAGTCGGGCCGGCGAACTCTGAAAAACAGAAGGCTCCACAGCGCGTTCAGGACGCCATTGAACGCAAACAGCGCGATGACGAGCGCACGCCCCGACGCACCAACCGGCAGCGCCCACCAGGCGAGGACCGCAGCAGCAGCCGTCAGACTATAGATGGTCGTCCACACGGGGCCGAACAGCCAGGCTGGTGGTTGCCACCTCGGTTTGCGGAGCGCGGCGTACCACGGCCCGATATCGGTCGCGAGGCCGCCGACGACCGCGACCACGAGGGCGCCGCTGCCAGCGATCAGCACTGGCGCATAGGTCTGAAAATCGAACGACATAGAGGTGGTCTATCCCAGCAAAAGGTCGCGGGCCCGTCCGTGCGGGGCGCAGAGCGGCCGACGACCTGTCTGAACCTCACTGCAAGTTCGGGGGCTGATGCGCAATAGTCACGCGGTGCCACGATGCGTGTGCATCCGCGCGGCCAACTCTTTGCATCACGGGCTTGGCGGCGGTACTCAACGAAGGTGCGGTCCATTCCCGCCGACATTGATCAAGGAGATTATCCCATGATGCGTTCATTCGCGCTCGGCCTCGCCGCCGCCGCCATCGCGTTCGCGCCGCTTGGTGCCTTCGCGCAGCAAACCAGCCCCAAGAAGCCCGCCGCCATCACGCTGCCGAAAGCCGGCCCGGGCGAGAAGGTCTGCCGCCACAAATTCCCAGACGGCACGCCGCAGGCCTGGGTATGCAAGTCGGAAGAGCCCTGCTGCGCCTGGGACGAGATCAAGTACGTCAAGTGCGGTTCGACCGTGTTCAAGTGCCTGTGAGGCTGCGTTGATTGCTGACAATGACACGGGCGGCCTCTCGCGGGGCCGCCCTGATTGTTGCGGCTCAACGCTGGGTCGGTTAGGCCGCGCTCGCTGCCAAATTTCGCAGCACGTACTGCAGGATGCCGCCGTTGTTGTAGTAGTGGATCTCGTCTTCGGTATCGATCCGGCAGATCAGCGGCACGTCTTTGGTCACGCCATCGGCATAGGTGATCTTGGCGATCATCTTCTGGCGCGGCTTGAGGGTGGCGAGACCTTCCAGCGTCACGGTTTCGGCGCCGGTCAGCCCGATCGTCTGCCATGAGAGGCCATCCTCGAACACCAGCGGCAGGATGCCCATGCCGACGAGGTTGGAGCGATGGATGCGCTCATAGCTCTGCGCGATCACGGCCTTGACGCCGAGCAGGTTGGTGCCTTTGGCCGCCCAGTCGCGCGATGATCCGTTGCCGTATTCGATGCCGGCGAACAGCACCAGCGGCACGCCTTCCTTTTTGTATTGCTCCGCCGCGTCGAAGATCGGCATCACCTTGCCCGACGGATAGTGCGTGGTGTTGCCGCCTTCCTTGATGGCGCCGGCCGTATCCTTGTTCATGGCATTCTTGATGCGGATGTTGGCGAAGGTGCCGCGCATCATCACTTCGTGGTTGCCGCGGCGCGTGCCGTACTGGTTGAAGTCGGCGGGGCGCACCTGATGACCAAGCAGGTAGGCGCCGGCGGGGCTTTCCTTTTTGATCGAACCGGCCGGTGAGATGTGGTCGGTGGTGATCTTGTCGCCCAGCAGCGCCAGAATGCGGGCACCCTTGATATCGGTGACGGGTTTCGGCGTTTTGGTGATGCCTTGGAAGTAGGGCGGGTTCTGCACGTAGGTGGAGCCGGAGTTCCAGGCGTACGTCAGGCTTTTGGTGACCGGCACCTTCTGCCAGCCCGCATCGCCCTTGAACACGTCGGCGTAGCGCGACATGAACACGTCGCGCGTCACGTTCTTCTGGATGAACTCCTGCACTTCCTTGTTGGAGGGCCAGATGTCCCGGAGGAACACCGGCGTGCCGTCACTGCCGGTGCCGAGCGGTTCGGTCGACAGGTCGCGGTGCACGGTGCCGGCAAGCGCGAACGCGACCACCAGCGGCGGCGAGGCCAGATAGTTCGCCTGCACGTCGGGGCTGACGCGGCCCTCGAAGTTGCGGTTGCCGGAGAGAACGGCGGCAGCAATGATGCCGTGGTCGTTGATCGACTTGGAAATCTCGGGCGGCAGCGGCCCGGAATTGCCGATGCAGGTGGTGCAGCCGAAGCCGACGAGATTGAAGCCAAGCGCGTCGAGATCCTTTTGAAGGCCGGCCTTTTCGAGATAGGCGGCGACCACCTGCGAGCCGGGCGCCAGCGACGTCTTCACCCAGGGCTTGGACTTCAAGCCCTTGGCGACGGCGTTGCGAGCGAGCAGGCCGGCGGCGATCAGCACGCTGGGGTGTGAGGTATTGGTGCAGCTGGTGATGGCGGCAATGGCGACATCGCCGTGGTGCAACTGGTACTCGCGACCGTCGACGGCGTAGGCCGCCCCGAGTGCGGCGGGCTTTTTGTACTCGCCTTCGAGCGCGGTCGCGAAGCCGGCCTTGACGGCATCGAGTGCGACGCGGCCTTCCGGGCGCTTCGGACCAGCCAGCGACGGCACGACGTTTTCCATGGCCAGTTCGAGCGTGTCGGTGAAGACCGGATCGGCCGAGCCTGCGACGCGATAAAGCCCCTGTACCTTGGCATATTCGCGCACCAGCGCGATGCGATCCTCGGCGCGGCCGCTCATCGTCAGATAGGCGATGGTCTCGTCGTCGATGGGGAAGTAGCCGCAGGTGGCGCCATAT
>JANYHP010000323.1 GCA_025359005.1 Hyphomicrobiaceae bacterium
TCGCCGTCTCATTCGATCACCGCGTCGGCGAGGGCGAGCAGGGTTGGCGGCACCACGAGGCCCAACGCGTTCGCCGTCTTCAGGTTGATCACCAACTCGAATTTGGTCGGCTGGTAGTAGGGGATTTCGCCCGGCTTCGCACCCTTGAGAATTTCGGCGACGTCGCTGGCCATGCGCTTGGCCAGTTCGCCGAGCTCGGGGGCATAGGCCACCAACCCGCCGTGTTCTGCATAGTCGCGGTACGGGTATATGGCCGCCAGTCGATGCTTCGCCGCCAGTTCTACAATCAAGGGACTTTGCGCGAGGAAACTGCCGCCGTCGGAAATGAGTAACGCATCAACCTTCCTGTCCGCCATCTCCGTGAAGGCGTCGCGAAGCTGCGCCTCGTTGACCTCCGCCAGCATCTTACCCTCGAGCGCGAGACCCGCTGCTTCCGCCTCGAGCCCCGACGATTGTAGGTAGGCGACCTTGTGGGCCTTGGGCACGGCTTCCCGCAGGATCTGCAACCGCTTGGACAGAATGCCGGGACCGGCAATGACGCTGACGCCCGTCAGGTTGCCGCCCGGGCGCGCCAGACTAGCGATCAACCCGGTGGCGATCGGGTCCGTGGTGATGCCAACGATCGGGATGGTGGTGGTCGCCTCAAGGAACGCTTTGACGAGCGGATTGTGATTGGCGATGATGGCATCTGGCTTGCGCGCCACGACTTCGGCGGCGACGGGGGCAAAACGGGCAGAGCTGCCGTCGGCGGAGTAGCGCTCGACGACGAGGTTGGTGCCCTCCGCATAGCCAAGCCGGCGCAACTCTGCGTGGAAGGCCCGCACCCATAACGGGCCGGTCGCCTCTGTCAGCTTGTCCACCGCGATGCCGGAATGGACAAACGCGATGCGGCGCTGCTTCTGGGATTGCTGCGCGCGTCCGAGACTCGGCCCTCCGACGACTGCGCCCGCAACGAGCGACACGAATTTGCGACGCAACATGGCGACCCCCCGAAGGCTGCAACAACGCGCTTCGATACCATCTCGGCTCCGTGCCGTCGCGCCATAAAATCAACCACGTGTCCGTTATCGGCGGGCAATCAGCGAGACCCGCTTGCACTCCCGCCAAATGGGCGTACTCAGTGGTTGACGTGCGGCGTGGAGCGTGGGCCGGCCGGCAAGGGGCTGGCCGAGCCGATCGTTGGGCAGCGTCCCGCCGCCGACGCGGGCCACATTGGTTAATATTTTTGGGCACACTGCGTGAAACCGACGGTTGCAACTCTTTCCAGATCTTTGCTCGTCGACACCCTTCGCAAGACAGCGCGCAGCCCGCTGTTTCGCAAGCTCGTCTCCCTTTTCCTGGCCGTCGTGACCCTCGCGCTGGTCGCCAACGGCGCGTTTACCGCGATGTTTGCCTATGAGGAAAATCGCGCGGCCCTCATTCGCCTGCAAAAAGAGCAGGCCGACGCCGCAGCCAAGATCGGGCAATTCGTCCAGGAGATCGAGAACCAGATCGGCTGGACGACGCAGTTGCCGTGGTCGACGGCCGCCCTCGAGCAGCGCCGTTTCGACGGCTTGCGGCTACTGCGCCAGGTGCCGGCCATCACCGAACTGATCCAACTCGATGGCAAGGGCATCGAGCAGTTACGCGTTTCGCGCCTGTCGATGGATGCGGTCGGCAGCCACGCCGACAATTCGAAGGACGAACGGTTCACGCAGGCGCTGGCCAACAAGATCCATTTCAGCGAGATCTATTTCCGGCGCGAATCCGAACCCTACATGACCATCTCCATGGCCGGCACGCGGCGTGATGCCGGCGTCAGCGTGGCCGAGGTCAACCTCAAATTCATTTGGGATGTCATTTCGCAGATCCACGTCGGGCGGACCGGTCAGGCCTTCGTCATCGACGCCGGCGGGCGGCTGATCGCCCACCCCGATATCAGCCTGGTGCTGCGCAAGACCGACGTCTCGAAGTTCGAGCAGGTGGTCGCGGCCCTGCAAAAGGCGACGGGGGCCGAAAAGGAAAGTATCCAGTTCGGCCGTGATGCGCGCGGCCAGCGCGTGTTGACCGCGCATGCGGCCGTGCCGGCGCTCGGCTGGATCGTGTTCGTCGAGTTGCCGGAAGAGGAGGCCAACGAGCCGTTGCGCGCAGCATTCAGGCGCTCGGCGGCCTTGCTGCTGGGTGGGCTATCGCTGGCGTTGCTGGCCGGCCTTTTCCTGGCACGGCGGATCGTGACGCCCATCGAAATCATGCGCGCCGGCGCCAATCGGATCGGCAGTGGCGAGCTGGACCACCGCATTTCGATCAAGACCGGCGACGAGTTGGAAGAACTCGCCAACAGCTTCAACGATATGACCGGGCGGTTGAGCGACAGCTACGCCGGCCTTGAAGACAAGATCGAGGTTCGAACGCGGGAGTTGAGCGCGTCGCTCGAGACGCAGACCGCAACCGCCGACATTTTGCGCGTCATCAGCGAGAGCCCAACCGACGTGCAGCCGGTGCTCGACGCGGTCGCATCTGCCGGCTGCCGACTGCTCGACGGGCATTCGTGCCTGCTGCAACGGCTGCATGGCGACATGCTGCACTACTCGGCGCGGTTTCCGTTCAGCGACGCCCCGGTTCCGCCCCCGTATCCGGTCGCCGGCTCGCAATTCAATTCCGATCTGATTGCGCGACGCGTTCCGGGCGTCGTCGTCGACACGGAGACCGACGCTACAATAAGCCAGGGACAACGCGACAACGCGCGGGCTCGGGGCTTTCGCAGCTTTGTTCTCGTGCCCCTGCTGCGCGGCGATGATGTGCTCGGCACAGTAGCGGTGGCTCGCCGCGAGCCCGGCACGTTCGCCGACAGCGATATAGCGCTGCTGAAAACGTTCGCCGACCAGGCCGTCATCGCCATCGAGAATGTGCGGCTGTTCAACGAGACCAACGAGGCGCTGGCCCGCCAGACCGCGACGGCGGAAATTCTCAAGGTCATCGCCAGTTCGCCGTCTGACGTGCAACCGGTGTTCGACGCCATCGTCGCCGCGTCCATGCGGCTGGTCGGCGGGCGGGCGGCCATGGTCACGCAGATCATCGGCAACAACATCCATCTCGTGGCGCAGAGCGAAGCGGATCGAGCCGGCGCTGAAGCCACAAGCCGATTGTTCCCGCGGCCCGTCAATATGGCCGGCGATCCGCCGGAGGTGATGGCCGGAAAAGTCTGGTTCAGCGCCGATGTCGACAACGATCCAGGTGTCAGCCGCGAAATTGCCGCCGCCGTGCGCGCGCGCGGTGCGCGGAGCCTGATCATCGTTCCGATGATGCGGCACGGGCAACTGCTGGGATCGATCGCCGTCAATAGAACGAATGCCGGCCACTTCAGCGGCCACGAGATCGAAACACTCGCCGCCTTCGCCGACCAGGCCGTCATCGCCATCGAGAACGTGCGCCTGTTCAATGAGACGCAGGAAGCGCTGGCGCGGCAGACGGCGACGTCCGACATTTTGCGCGTGATCAGCGGCTCACCGACCGACGTGACGCCGGTCTACGCGGCCATGGTCGAGGCCGCAGTGCGGCTCCTCGCCTGCGACTCGGCACTTGTTCTGCGGACCGATGGGAAGACGTTCTCGCCGGTGGTGGGCGCCACGCCGACCGGCCCAATGATAGATATGGGACCATCCGGCATTCCCGTCGATCCCCTTCAAAATTTCCCGTCTCGGGCTATCGTCTCGAAATCCGCGCTGCATCTGCCCGATTGGTCTAAAATCGAGTTGCCGCCGCACGAACAGCTGATCCACGAAACGATCGGCCTCAAATCGGCGTTGTACGTGCCCCTGGTGCGTGCCAACGAGTGCCTGGGCGTGCTCGTCTACGGCCGCAGCCTGGCGCAGGGTGAATTCACGTCGAAGGACATCGCGCTGGCCACCTCGTTCCGCGACCAGACGATGATCGCCATCGAGAACACGCGCCTGTTCAACGAGACCAAGGAAGCGCTCGAACGGCAGACCGCGACGGCTGACATTCTGAAGGTGATTGCGGCGTCGCCGTCCGACGTGCAGCCTGTATTCGATGCCATCGCCGAGAACTCCAACAAGCTGCTCGGCGGCTACTCGACCATGGTGGCGCGCATCGACGACGACGCATTGCATCTTGTCGCCTTCACGTTGACGACGCCTGCGGGCGACGAGGCCCTGAAGCGTTCGTTCCCGATCGCGCTCGCAACGTTCCCGCCGGGCAACGCGATCCGGGCCGGCGAGACGGTGCACATCGAGGATACCGAAACACTCGCCGACGACATGCTGCGCATTCGCGATCTGGCGCGCGCACGCGGCTATCGCGCCCTGCTGTTCTGCCCGCTGGTGCGCGAGGGCGTCTCGGTCGGCATGATCAGCGTGACCCGCGTCGCCCCCGGCGCGTTCGCCCCCCATCAGGTGACACTGCTGCAGACCTTCGCCGACCAAGCCGTGATCGCCATCGAAAACGTACGGTTGTTCAAGGAAACGCAAGCCCGCACGGCGGAAGTCACCGAAGCGCTTGAACGGCAGACGGCGACATCCGACATCCTGGGGGTCATCGGCACCTCGGTTGCCGATCCGCAGGCGGTGTTCGACAAGATTTGCTTGAGCATTGAGCGGTTGCTGCCGGGCGCCGTGGTCAACATCTCGGCGACCGAGGACGACGGCCAGATGCATTGGAAGGCCGGCAGCGCCGCGACGAGCACCACCGTGCGCGCGCTCTTTCCCTACCCGGCGCCGCCACGCCACAGCCTCTCGGACGTCGCCACGTTCTGGCCTGATCTGCTCAACGGGGACGGTGTCCCGGACCGCATCAGAGCGACACAGCAGGCCATCGGCGGCAATGCCTCGATGATCAGCAAGGCGATGGTCTCGCGCGATGAGGTCTTCGGCGTCATTGGTGCCCGCCGCTTCGACATGCGACCGTTTACGGACAAAGAGACCGCGCTGATCGAAACCTTCTCGGATCAGGCCGTCATCGCGATCCGCAACGCGCGCTTGTTCAAGGAGGCCCAGGCCGCCCGCACCGCCGCCGAAGCCGCCAACGAGGCCAAGAGTTCGTTCCTCGCCACCATGAGCCACGAGATCCGCACGCCGATGAATGCGGTGATCGGCATGAGCGGTCTGTTGCTCGACACACCGCTCAACGACGAGCAGCGCGATTTCGCCGGCACGATCAGGGACTCGGGCGACGCGCTGCTGACCATCATCAACGACATCCTCGACTTCTCCAAGATCGAAGCCGGGCACATGGACATCGAGATGCACCCGTTCGATCTGCGCGAGTGCGTGGAAAGTGCGCTCGATCTCGTCTCGACGCGCGCCACCGAGAAGCGGCTTGATACGGCGTATGTGTTCGAGGGTGAAATTCCGACCGCGATCAGCGGCGATCTCACGCGGCTCAGGCAGATCCTGCTCAACCTGCTGTCCAATGCCGTCAAGTTCACCGAGAAGGGCGAGGTGGTGATCACCGTGTCGGCCAAGACGCTGCCGGGTGACAAACATGAGCTGACCTTCGCCGTGCGTGACACCGGCATCGGCCTCAGCAAAGAGGGTATCGGGCGGCTATTCCAATCGTTCAGTCAGGCGGATAGTTCGACCACGCGAAAATACGGCGGCACGGGTCTCGGGCTCGCTATCTCCAAGCGGCTGGCCGAACTCATGGGCGGCACCATGTGGGTGGAGAGCGGCGGCCCAGGCAAGGGTTCGACGTTCTACTGCACGATGCAGGCCGGCAAGGCGCATCTGCCGCCGACACGCGCCCGCGACCTTTTTGGTGTCCAGGCGGAACTCAAGGGCAAGCGCCTGCTTATCGTCGACGACAACGCCACCAACCGCCGCATCCTCGCGCTCCAATCAGCCAAGTGGGGCATGATTTCGCGCGACACCGAATTCCCCGCCGAGGCGCTGAAATGGCTCGACGCTGGCGAGAGGTTCGACCTTGGCATCCTCGATATGCACATGCCGCAGATGGACGGGCTGCAATTGGCGCAGGCCGTCAGCAAGCTCGATGCCAAGCTTCCGCTCGTCCTGTTCAGCTCCCTCGGCCGCCGCGAAGCGGATACGTATGGCGGCGTCTTCAAGGCCTATCTCGCCAAACCGCTGCGCCAATCGCAACTCTATGACACGCTTGTGAGCCTGCTGGCCCGCGAGGTGGTTGCCAAGCCGGCCGCCGCTGCCGCCAAGCCGCAGATGGATCCGGAAATGGCTAAACGGCACCCGCTGCGCATTCTGCTCGCTGAGGACAATGTCGTGAACCAGAAGCTCGCGCTGCGGTTGCTGCAGCAGATGGGCTATCGCGCCGACCTCGCCAGCAATGGCATCGAGGCCGTCGAGAGCGTGGCTCGGCAAACCTACGACGTTGTGCTGATGGACGTGCAGATGCCGGAAATGGACGGCCTGGAAGCGTCGCGCCGCATCAATGCAGCGTTGCCTGATGGGCGGCGTCCGCGTATCGTCGCCATGACGGCCAATGCGATGCAAGGCGACCGTGAAATGTGCATGGCCGCCGGCATGGACGATTACGTCGCCAAGCCCATTCGCGTCGACCAGTTGGTTGCAGCCTTGCACCAAGTGCGCCCGCGCCAGGAGTAGTTGCACGATGCCTGACGATGTGATCGATCGCGGCGTTTTTGCCGAATTGCAGGCGGCCGCCGGAGCGGAGTTCGTGGCCGAACTGATCGGCACGTTTCTGGAAGAGGCGCCGGGCTTGCTGGTCGAGCTTCGCAGCGCGGCTGCCCAAGGCGACGCGGACCGCTACCGCCGAGCGGCGCACTCGCTCAAGGCGAATGCGCAAACGTTCGGTGCGACCAGTCTTGGCGCCTTGGCGCGCGACCTGGAGCATACGCCGCTCTCCGCTGACCAGACGCAGATTGGGTCGACATTGGCCGCACTGGACGCGCAGTACGCAGCGGCCGCTGCCACTCTCACGACTTTGAAAGGCTAGACCATGTCCGCGCCCACAGCCCGCCTGCTAATCGTCGACGACAACAAGGTCAATCGCCTGCTGATGTCGCGCAACGTGGAAATGCTCGGGCATCGCCCGGCGGTGGCGGAAAACGGACGGGTGGCGCTCGAAATGCTGCGGCGCGATTCCTTCGATCTGCTGTTGCTCGACATAGAGATGCCGGAAATGGATGGCTTTCAGGTTCTCGAGCAGCTCAAGGCCGATCCGTCGCTGCGCGATCTGCCGGTGATCGTCACCTCGTCTCTGGAGGGCATGGACAGTGTGGTGCGCTGCATCGAGCTGGGTGCTGAGGATTACCTGCCCAAGCCCGTCAACGCGGTGCTGTTGAAGGCGCGGATCGGCGCGAGCCTCGAAAAAAAGCGGCTGCGCGATATCCAGCGTGAAATCGTCCGCCGCTTTGCGACGACCGAAGTGGCCCTCGATCTGGAGCGCTCTGGATTTGCCTTGGGTGGCAAGCGCGTGCACGCGACCGTGCTGTTCTCGGATATCCGTGGCTTCACGTCGATGTGCGAGAGCCAGCCGCCGGAAGAGACCATCGAGGTTCTCAACACCTACTACGCACTGATGTTCGACGCGATCGGCAGCACCGGTGGCGTTGTCAATCAGATCATCGGCGATGGCCTCATGGTGCTGTTCGGCGCGCCGCTGCCGCTCGCCGATGGCCCCAGTGCGGCCGTCAGCGCCGCGATCGAAATGCACGCGTTGATCGCACAATACAACCTTGAGCGCGCGGCCGCCCAGAAGGCGCCGCTGAAGATCGGCGTCGGCATCGCGACAGGCGACGTGGTCGCAGGCTACACCGGCACGCAGCAGCGCGCGACCTACACCTGTATTGGCGACACCGTGAATCTGGCGGCACGCCTTGAAACCTACACCAAGGAGGCCGGTCGCGGCATCCTGATCGATGGCGCCACGCAGCGGGCCTTGGGTGCCGGCACGCCGACGGAAGCCCTTGGTGGCGTCCAATTGAAGGGCAAGGCGGCGGCGGTCGAGGTCTTTGCCGTCCCGGTCTGATGTCAAGTACGGCGCAGATGCGGTGCTGCGGGCTGCGAACGCGCGCCCGTGCCGTCGTCCGGAACTGCGCCTGTCCGTCGCTCAGGCGCGTCGGGGCGCGGCTACTTGCGCTCGGTCAAGGCAGACCGGCCGTGGCTCGGCGACCATCGTGTGAAGCGATGGAGCAGTGTGCACCATGGATGCGGGCGTCCCCCTCAGGATTGCCGAAACTTCAGGGCGGTGGCGCTTGGTTGCCACCGGTGCGTGGACGGCTGCCAACGTGGCGGCGATCGATGCCGCGATTGCCGCATTGCCGGTAGCCAGCGCGTTCCATCCGGCGACGCTCGATGCGTCAGGCGTTGGCCAACTCGATACATTCGGCGCGTGCCTCATTGCGCGCCTGCGTGGCCGCTGGCAGGGGCACGGCCAGCGCCTCGAAATTGAGGGCCTGGGCGACAGGCATCGTGCGCTCGTCGATGCAGTCCCTATGCCGTCGGGCGACGTCGTGGCTGCCCGGCGGTTTGTCCCTCCGATGGCGGCATGGGTCGCCGATGTCGGTCGCGCCGTCGAAGACATCGGCCGCGATCTTGTCCAGCAGCTCCACGTGCTTGGCGCCGTGGTGTCTGCGTTGGGCCAGTTGATGCGCCACCCGCAGTCGTTTCGTGCAACGTCGTTCGTCCACCACCTCGATCGCGTGGGCTGGCAGGCGGTGCCGATCGTGCTGCTGATCACGGTTCTCATCGGCAGTATCATCGCCCAGCAGGGCTTCTTTCATTTCCGCAAATTCGGCGCCGACGCTTACGTCGTCGACATGGTCGGCATTCTCATGTTGCGCGAGATCGGCGTGCTGATCGTCGCCATCATGGTCGCCGGCCGCTCCGGCAGCGCCTACACTGCCGAACTCGGTTCCATGAAGATGCGCGAGGAGATCGACGCACTGCGCACCATGGGCCTCGATCCTGTCGACGTGCTGGTTCTGCCGCGCATACTTGCCCTGCTCGTGGCGTTGCCGCTGCTGGCCTTCCTCGGCGCAATCTCGTCGCTGCTGGGCGGCGCGCTGGTTGCGTGGACCTACGGCGGTATGAGCCCGGAGATTTTCATTGCCCGCCTCAAGGAAGCGATTT
>JANYHP010000343.1 GCA_025359005.1 Hyphomicrobiaceae bacterium
GACATCGAGCTTTGAGACACGCGCGCCTCTTGGGGGGCGCACCCTTTATTGCCACTGCCGACCAACTTGGCCCATACTTCATGGGCCGCCCACGTGGCTCATGGGAGAAACCCTGTATGCGCCTGTCATTCCGATCCCTTCTGCTTGGCGCGCTGCTGGCCGTCACAGCCCCTATCGCGAGCCCGGTGGCGCATGCCGAGACGATCTACCACCGCGGCAACTCCGCCGATCCCGAAACGCTCGACCTGCACAAGACCTCGACGGTCTACGAAGCCAATATCCTGCGCGATCTCTATGACGGACTGGTGGTGCATGATGCCAAAGGCAAGGTCATCCCCAGCGCTGCAGTCAGCTGGACCCTCAGCGCTGATGGCACGGTCTATACGTTCAAGTTGCGACCCGGTGCGCTGTGGAGCAACGGCGACCCGGTGACGGCCGCCGATTTCGTGTTCGCGTACCGCCGCATCATGGACCCGGCGACGGGCGCAAAATATGCCAACCTGCTCTATCCGATCGCCGGCGCCGAGGCGATCAACAAGGGCCAGGAGAAAGACCTCGCCACGCTTGGCGCCAAAGCGCTCGACGACTTGACCTTGCAAATAGCGCTCGCAGCCCCCACGCCCTACTTCCTCGAAGCGCTGACGCACCAGACCACCTACCCGATGCATCGGGGCTCGATCGAAAAGCACGGCCAGGCCTTCACCAAGCCTGAGAACTGGGTGTCCAACGGCGCCTACGTGCTCCGCGAGTGGACGCCCGGCGCGCAGATCAGGGTGACGAAAAATCCAAAATTCTGGGACGCGGGCCACGTCGCCATCGACACGGTGATCTTCTATCCCACCAAGGATCAGGCCGCCGCCGTCCGCCGCTTCGAGGCCGGCGAACTCCACTCCAACGACGACATTCCCGCCGACCAGATCAAGACGCTGAAGCAGAAGTTCGGCGATCAGGTGCGCCTCGCACCCTACCTCGGCGTGTTCTATCTGGCGGTGAATACGAGCAAGGCGCCGTTCAGTGACGCGCGTGTGCGCCGCGCGCTCTCGATGCTCATCGACCGCGAATTCCTCGCCGACGAGATCTGGGGCAACACGATGGTTCCCGGCTACTCGTTCGTGCCGCCTGGCATCGGCAATTACGGCGAACCCGCCTATGCAGACTACAAGGCGATGTCGCCCATCGAGCGCGAGGACAAGGCCAAGGCACTGCTCGCCGAAGCGGGCTTTGGGCCGTCAAAGCCGCTCAAGGTCGAACTTCGCTTCAACATGACCGACAACAACAAGGCGGGCGTCGTCGCCGTCGCTGACCAATGGAAACAGGCCGGCATCGAGACCCGCTTCGTCAGCACCGACGCCAAAACCCATTTCGCGTTCCTGCGCGATGGCGGCGATTTCGACATCGCGCGCGCCGGCTGGATCGGTGACTACTCCGACCCGCAGAACTTCCTGTTCCTGGCACAATCGGACAACAAGGGGCTGAACTATGCCCGCTATGCCAACCCCGAGTACGATGCGCTGATGAAAGCTGCCGCGGCCGAGACCGACCTCGCCAAGCGCGCCAAAACTCTGTTTGCCGCCGAGACGATCCTCACGCGCGACATGCCGAACATCCCCCTGCTCTACTACGGGTCCAAGAACCTCGTCTCCAGCAAGGTCGAAGGCTGGTATCCGAATTTGCGCGACGCTCACGCCAGCCGCTTTCTCAGCATTAAACCGTAACGCGCTGTTCCCGCGTCGGAGGCCATCCACCATGCCCACCCAAAAGCCTCGCCGCTCCGCCGCGACACTCGATCGCCGCGCGTTGCTGGCCGTCACGGCCACCGCAGGCGCGGCCATCGCCGCCGGCGCGGGGCCCGCCGACGCTGCTGCG
Organism: Hyphomicrobiaceae bacterium; assembly: GCA_025359005.1. GTDB lineage: Bacteria > Pseudomonadota > Alphaproteobacteria > Rhizobiales > Hyphomicrobiaceae > JABFRJ01. The sequence goes on from JANYHP010000343.1 coordinate 1,867, forward strand.
CGCCCGGCCCGTGTCGTCGCCGAGGAGCACTGGGCGCAGAAGGGCGCCGTCAAACTCTATCTCTATCGCAAGCATCTGGCGGGCGCCGTCGCCAAGCCCCGGCCCGTGTTGTTCCTCGTGCACGGCTCTACGTTTTCGAGCCGCGGCAGCTACGACCTCACTGTGCCCGGCCGACCCGGCTTTTCCGCCATGGAGCACTTCGCCCGCCTCGGCTACGACGTCTGGACCATGGACCATGAGGGCTACGGCTATTCGTCCCGCACCGCCTCCAACAGCGGCATCCAGTCCGGCGTCGACGACCTCCGCGCGGCTCTGCCAATCGTCGAGACGATCAGTAAGCAGTCCGCCGTCCTGATGTTCGGCGAGAGTTCGGGCGCAATTCGCGCCGGCGCTTTCGCCATGG
>JANYHP010000399.1 GCA_025359005.1 Hyphomicrobiaceae bacterium
CAAAACTGAACGAAGGTGCGGCGGTGATGCAGTTTTGGCGCGACGGGCAGCTAGTGACCTGATTGCCGCGCAGAGTGCGCGCCCTCTTACATATCAGGACCGTCCAGCTGATCCGGGGGCACGACATCTGACGATGTCAGGACAACTTCGATCTTGCCCTTGTTTTCCCACCAATGGGCATGGCCAGGGCCGAATTCCGGCGTCCATTCGCCCGCGCGGTGCAACACCGGGACCGAGCACAGCGTGCTATGCTCAATGATCTCGCCCTTGATGATATACACGATCGACGGCCGGTCGTCGTGCTCATGGGTCGGAACGACGCCACCGACGGGGATCGTCAAGCGCCGCGTCCGCAGGCGGAGATCGCCGACTGACCGCCATTTGCTGAGATCGATGACGGCGAGCGTCTTGCGCTTGACGCCTACGTTCTTGTGGTCGCCAATCTCGCGTGGCTTTGCGAGGACTTTATCGGCGGGGCAGCTGCCTGCTGCTGCAAGCGTTGGGGCCAGTGCCAGCGCACCCAACAGGGCTCCTGCAAAAGCTGAAAACTTCGACGTACGAGAGGTGGTCAAAAGGTCCATCGATGGTCACTTTCTATGCAAGCAAATTGGGCAAACACGCCAACCCAGCCAAACGGACAGGTCGAATCGAGCACCACTCAGTATGATGCGGGCAGGCTACCCGCGGGTTGCACGGGCGCCACCGCAGCGATGCTGGCCGTGTTATCCCGCTCTGGCAGTCAAGCGTACAATGCTCTTTGCCTTCGGTTTCGATGCGCCATGGCTATCGACGGGGGTTCTGTCTCGGGCTTGGAACGGACCGTCTGCCTCCTCGGCATCGATAACGACGCACTCGGAGGCCTGCGGTGCGGCGCGTGTTCAATTCGTCTTGATCGCGTTACGGCGGAATTGTGATTGAACTGGATGGCGCCGTTGTGCCGATTTATGCTAATGGCGGTGCCGCGGCTGCGGGCGCCGTTGGTACTTGTATGATGAAGGATCCAAACCGTGTCGTTGCAAGAATTGGCATCCAACGGGTCGCTTCTACGGTGGCCCAAGATCGAGCTGCATCGGCATCTGGAGGGATCGATACGGCTCGATACGATGCTCGATGTTTCGGAGCGCTATGACCTTGGGCTACCGAAGGACCGTGCGGCTCTGTCACGCCTGGTGCAGGTTCAGGCGGATGATCCGCTCGATGCGACGAGCTTTCTGTCGAAGTTCACCACCATCCGAAAATTGTTCTGCAGTCGCGAGGTCATCGAGCGCATCACGCGCGAGGCGGTGGAGGACGCGGCGGCCGACAACGTACGCTATATGGAGCTGCGTTTTACGCCCGTGGCGCTGGCGCGCCTCAAACAGTACGCGCTTGCCGACGTGATGGATTGGGTCTGTGCTGCCGCTGCGGAAGCCGGCGCGCGCAGCGGGATCATGGTGCGCTTGATTGCCTCCAACAATCGGCACGAGGCGGTCGAGCTGAGTGCGGAGGTCGCAGACCTTGCGGCCGCGCGTATGAACAAAGGCATCGTCGGCATCGATCTTGCCGGCAACGAAGCCTCGTTCCCGATGACGCCTTTCTTGCCCACCTTCGAGCGTGCGCGCCGTGCTGGTCTCGCCATCGCAATTCACGCCGGCGAGTGGGCCGGGCCGGAAAACGTGCGTCAGGCGATCGAAGACTTCCATGCCCAACGCATCGGGCACGGTGTGCAGGTGGTCGAAGATGCGGCCGTCGCAGCTTTGGCGCGCGAACGTGGCGTGATGTTTGAGGTCTGCATTACGTCAAACTGTCAGACGGGTGTTGCCCGCACAGCGGCCGCGCATCCCTTTCGGCGGATGCGTGCGATGGGCCTGAAGGCTTCGCTCAACACCGACGACCCAGCCCTCTCGCAATTGACGTTGACGTCGGAATACCAGCTTGCCGTCGACGAACTCGGCATCACGCATGCAGAGCTGAAGCAGTCGATCATCGAGGCTGCAGAGGCTGCCTTCCTGCCGGCGCCGGAAAAAGCAAAGCTGGTGGCGTCGATGCGCTCCGAACTCGGATTGACGTGGTGGGCCGGGTTGCGGTCTCTCGTCGGTCGGTAGCCGATACGGTGACGAGTGCAATTACTCCTTTCCAAGGGCCCACTCAGTGCTGTCCGACCGTCGCGCCGTCTCAGCGCACGACGTCGGGTTTGGCGCCAGCCGGTTCCATGACAGGTGTGCCGTGCTGGCCGACGGTGACGTTGCTGGCTTTCTCACGCAGCGAGAACAACCCAGCCGCTGCGATCAGCATCATGCCGGCAACTGCAAGCGTGTTCGGCATGTTGTGCCAGATGAGCGCGCCGAGGATCAACGACCACACAAGGCCTGTGTAGCGAAACGGCATAACGACAGAGACATCGCCGCTGCGCACAGCGAACGTGATAAGCGCCTGTCCCACGAGCACGAATGCTGACGAGAAGAGCCACAGCATCAGGTCTCGCGTGGTCGGCGCCTGCCATTGCTCCGCGAGCGAGAACAGGCCTCCGAACGCCGCCGTGGCTAAGGTTGCGGAGGCGACGACCTGGAGGGTTGAAACCTTGGCGATGCCGCGCGTGACGATGTCGCGGAGCGCGGAACACAGGACCGCTCCGAACACCAGGATCAGCGACCAGGAGAACGGCGTCGAGCCGGGCTGCACGATCATCAGCACGCCGATAAACCCGGCGAACGTGCCCAACCCGCGCCGCCAGCTCACGCGCTCTCCCAGAAACAACGCGGCAGCAACCGTCACGAGGAGCGGGCTCGACTGGATGATCGCATTGGCAACTGGCAACGACAGTCCACGCAGCGACGCGATGTACATGAACGTCGCGCCCACTTCGAACAGCGAGCGCTTCGTCGTCTGTTCCGAGCGGAAGGTTTGCATCCAATCCACCTTCGCGCCCCGCGTCAGCATGAAGATCTGCAGGAGTGCTAGTCCGAACAGGCCGCGCACAAAAATCGACTGACCGACAGGGAATTGGCCGGACGTGAGCTTCATCATCGCGTCGGCAAAGACGAATGACGCCGTGCCACCCACCATGGCGAGCACGGCGGCTGTGCGTCGTCCGCTTGGTGTTGCAACGGGTATTGCCGGCGCTTGGTTCATACTGTCAGTCACTCTCTGTCAGTCACTCTCGGTCAGTCGCTCGCGATTGGCCCTGGACGGTACCGGCGATGCACGTTTGCTATCGGATCGATAGCTCGGGCATATCTTGGTATTGGGACCATAGTGAATTACTCAGAACGAATCCAGGAGTAGCAATGCTGGCGTAAATATATGCGGCGGGCTACCAACGAATTCGTGATGGCAAATGACTTGCTTTGAGCCTGGCATTTGCTTGGCGTGGCGGGACATGGGTGAAAAAGGGGTACGATCATGAACGTTTTGCTACGCGGTGGTTGGGTGCAGCAGGCGAGGCTGTTCAGCGGCCTCTTAATATTCGCTTTTGCGGCGGCGCACTTCTTTAATCTCGCGCTGGGTCTCATCAGTCTCGATGCGATGGAAAACTTCCAGACTTTGCGTTTTACGGTGACGCGCAGCGTCATCGGCACGACGCTGCTTGCTGCAGCGTTCCTCGCGCATATGGTTCTGGCGCTGGTCAAGCTTGCCGAGCGGCGGACTTGGCAATTGGCGCGATGGGAATGGCTGCAGTTGATAAGCGGGCTGATTATTCCACTTCTGCTGATCGATCATGCGTTTGGCATGCGCTTCAAGGCGGCTCTTTTCGGATCGGATACCTACTACAAGCCTTCGCTGCTTGCGCTGTGGCCGTCGGCAGCTCTGCAACAAACGATCCTGCTGCTGTTAGTCTGGGTTCACAGCTGTGTCGGCCTTCACTACTGGTTGCGGCTGGCCCGCTGGTATCGCCCCTTTGCGCCGTACCTGCTCGGATTGGCTGTTGCATTGCCGACGCTGGCGCTGGCCGGTTTCATGGTCAGTGGTCGGCAAGTCGGGGCCGCCATCAAGACGGCCGCGGATGCAAAGGCCGTGTTTGACGAAGCCAAATGGCCGACTGCCGTACAGAGCGCGCAGATCGATCACATCGTCCGCTGGGGCCTGCTCGTATTTGGAATGATTTTGGCCGGTGGTGGCGCGGTCCTCTGGAGCCGCACACTCGGACGCAAGCTTGCCGACAAAGTCTCTGTGACCTACACGGGCGGACCGACAGTCACCGGTACAGTCGGGGCAACGCTGCTCGAGATCTCGAGGGAGCACAATATCGCACACACCTCCGTGTGTGGGGGCCGTGCGCGCTGCTCCACGTGCCGCGTGCGGGTCGATGCCGGCGCTGATGACTTGCCGGCAGCCGAGTTCGCCGAGGCCGTGACGTTGGGCGCCATCAAGGCACCCGCAGGGGTTCGGCTCGCCTGCCAATTGCGGCCAACCATGCCGGTCTCGGTGACCCGCCTGGTGTTGCCGAAGGCCGCCGATCCCAAGCGCACGGCCGCTAACAGTGCGGAAGAGCAAGGCGTGGAAAAGACACTCGCAGTCATGTTCCTCGACGTGCGCGGATTTACCAAGCTGTCCGAGAAGCGGTTGCCGTATGACGTGGTGTTCCTGCTCAATCGCTTCTTTGCGGCGCTCGGTGACGCGATCCAAAGCGAAGGCGGGTGGATCGACAAGTACATGGGCGATGGCTTGCTCGCCGTCTTCGGGCGTGAGACCGGGACCGAGGCTGGTTGCCGGTCGGCGATCGCAGCCGCCGCCAGGATCGATCTGGCGCTGGATAAAATCAACGCAGAGCTCGGGGCGGAGGTTGATGAGCCGATCCAGGTCGGGATCGGGCTGCACGTGGGGCCCATGGTCGTTGGTCGCATCGGGCACCCTGAGACGGCGGCGATCACCGTGATCGGCAAAACTGTCAATGCGGGGGCTCGTCTCGAAGCCATGACCAAGGAGCTGAAGTGTCAGCTCGTGGTCTCCAAGGAGTGCGCCAATCTTGCCGGCTACCAGTTGCCGACGTTGACACCGAAAATGGTTGATGTTCGCGGATTGACGGAACCCATCGAGGTGTTTGCGGTGCCGCATGCTCGCGACCTGAAGCCGAAAGCGACGTCGCCGCAAAAGCCGGTCGCTGCCGAATAGGCGTGACTGCAGGGTGTCGGGGTTGTCGGCCGTTTCTACTCGGTCGTTTTTATAAGAGTCGAAAAATCCTGCACCACAGTTTTCCCGTTATCGGATCGATCGTATGGCCGAGGACACCGCAAGCGCTCTTGCCCAGGCTTTCAAAGCAGCGATCGGTCTGGACGCGCCGATCGCCGCGCGACTGGCAAGCTACGCAGCGGTTCAGCGGCAGCACGTGACGCCCTATGCGGAAGCCATTGATCGCCTGGTGGCGCGCCTCAAGGCAGTGTCGGCGGGCGATCAGTCGCCGCCTATCGGTGAGCCAATGCCGGCGTTTCTTTTGCCGAACGAGCAGGGCCGCCTGATCAGCCTGTCAGACGTGCTCTGCAACGGACCCGTGGTTGTGACATTTCATCGTGGTCACTGGTGCCCATTCTGTGGGATCAACGCGCACGGTCTCGTCCAAATCCACGAGAAGGCGCGTCAGCGCGGCGCCCAGATCGTCGTCATCAGCCCGGAGCGTGGCCATTACACGACGTTGCAGCGACAGCAGGCGGGTGCCAAATATCTGATGCTCTCCGATATCGAGAATGCGTACGCCTTGTCACTCAATCTGGCGGTCTGGATCGACGACGATGTTCGCACGCACCTGCTCGGCTTTGGGCGGGATCTTGAGGTCTACCTTGGGTCTGAAGGTTGGTTGCTGCCGATCCCGGCGACGTTCGTCGTGGGCACGAACGGCAAAATCGCCGCGCGTTTTGTCGATCCAGATCACCGCCACCGGATGGATCTGGACGCCATCCTTGCAGCTCTCGATGGTGCGAGGTAGGCGACGCGCAATCGTCGCTGCACCGTCCACTGCGCACTGATTTGCGCAGGCGCGTTCGTGACGCCCACGCAGGCGCTTCGGTGCTCGCCTGAGTGATCCCCAGCCGAACCCTGCTCCGCAGGGGGGGGAGGCAATCGGTGCGGCGTGTGCGGCCAGCACCCACAATCACACTTGGCGAGTACGCATGGCGACTGAGGATGCTCGCCGGGCAGGAACGCGGCGCCGGCCACACGTGCAGGCGCCAGCGTCGCGCGGATTGGTCAGAACGCGCAGAGCCGTCGATATCGTGAGCGGCCTGAAAACCCTCTGGCTGTTGTGCTGGCGTGACGGGACACGAAGACTGCCACTCGTACTCGATCGACCGCGGTCGACGTGTGGACATCAGCCCATCAATGCCCGGGTGACCGCCGCGAAAGCGGGCAGCGTTACCGGATCGTTGCCGACGTTGCCCGCGACCGGATGCGAAGCATAGCGCGCAACAACGACCTCGGCCTTGGGATCGATGTAGATCGACTGGCCATGGATGCCGCGCGCCATGATGACCCCGTGGGCGTCGTGGCTGACCCACCATTGATTATGATAGGACCAGCCGGGCAGCGTCGGATAAGTCTCACGTGAGAACTTGGCCGGATCGGCACCGCGCGCAATCTCGTCGACGACGGCCGCCTGCACGATCTGTCGGCCGTTGAAGTGACCCCTGTTGCGCATCATCTCGCCGAAGCGCGCGAGATCCCTTAGCGTCGTGTTGAGGCCACCGCCGGCGAACTCAATTCCAAGACGGTCGACCGTTATGTAGGCGTCCTCCTCCGCGCCGAGCGGCTGCCATAGGCGCTCTGACAACACCTGTGCGAATGGCTGCCGCGTGACGCGACGGACGATCCACGCCAGTACATCTGTGTTCACGGTTCGATAATTGAACGCCTCACCATGCGCCCCGAGCTTTTGCACGGTCGTCAGGTATTCGAGCAGGGACGTGGGCGCGGTCCCGGGCTCTGGCGGCGACGTGCCGACCGCACGGCGCATGGCGACGACGTCTGATTTCGGATCGTTATAGACCTCCGTGAAGGCAATGCCGGTCGTCATGTCCATGACCTGTTGGATGCGCGCGTCGGCGAACCCGCACTTTGCCATTTCGGGGACGTACGCGACGACGGGCGCTTGCGGATCAATCCGTCCTTCAGCGACCAGCATCCCCGCCAGCACGCCCGTGAAGGATTTCGTCACCGACATGGCAATGTGTTGCTGGTGCGGCGCCAGCGCCCCGAAGTACCGTTCGTAGACAATGCGCCCGCGATGCAGCACCACGATGCCGTCCGCATATGTCAGCGCCAACGCTTCGCCGAACGTGATCGTGCGCCCGTCGCCGAGGGCGACCGGAATACGGCTCAGATCCTGCTCGCTCACCAAAAAGGACGAGGCAGGCGCCGATCCCCGCCAGACCGACTTGGTCGGTAGGAACTGACGGAAATTGCTGAACGACCAGCGCGACTGGGGAAACTGCCTAAACGACCCGTCGGCGTATGTGATGGCAACGGCAGGCGACGGCGGAAACCCTTGCATCCAGCCGAGGCGCTCAGGCTCGCTCGATTGCGCATCGAGCGCGTGCGGCGCCGACGGTGTCGACATGGCTTTGATGCTCCCGGATCGAGGGGTTTTTGGAACGTTCCCACGGGGACTGCGCAGACGCAATGTCGGCATGTGCACAAGCGTGCTTGCTGCGACCGACATGACCTCGTGACGCTGCAGCCAAACAGCCGACAAAGGAGCGCCGACGCGACGGGGCACAGCAAGAAGTCGCTACGCGACAGCTCGCTTCGGCGGGAGTAAGAGCCGCGGCGGCGGTAACCAATTGAGCGACGAGGAGTAACGGGGCGGGGAGGCCCCTGCTGAGGATCGAGGTCCCTTGAACCTCACTCAGGAGAAGCTCCCCATGAGCGATACTATCACCATCAGTCCGCTGCGCCAGCGCATGATCGACGGACATCGGTTAGGGTTCGCGCTGCTGCTGTGCGGGGCTGTTCGACATAAGCTGCGCTGACCAGCCGACCGGCAGGATCGCGGCGAGTTTCGTTGTTCCTTTTTTGTTCAATGCATTTTTTGTAATAGCGGCGCTACCGCCATTGAGTTATCAGGCTACTCGCCCCACATTCTTGCCGTCGCCGCACCCGGCGGCTCAGATTCGCGGA
>JANYHP010000413.1 GCA_025359005.1 Hyphomicrobiaceae bacterium
CCGCCGTCGCCATGGGCAAGCTGTTGTAAAGAGTTGGCGAAACGCTCAATGAACCGTGAAAGCCTCATCTCCCAAACACGAGATGAGGCTTTCACGATGGCCTCTGTGGCGTGCTTTGGAAAAGCTTGGTAATGTCACCCCGGCGCATGCACGTCTGCGCCTCATCGCGCTCGACACGCCCGGCACGACCATCCGCGCAACGTTCGGCCCCGTGATACCGTCGCACGTAAGTTTCGACCTCCGCCCCCACCATCAGTCATGGCCGCCCGGTGGCTGGGATGAACGCCGGCGGTCCTGACAAACTTGATAGTTCAAGTCGATATTTTTGCGCGTTGGTACTATACCCTTTGCAACCGGGACCAACAGCAGGGCGGCGTTGTGACAACAAACGTCAAAAGCATTGAGCGTGCGGCCATGAGTGCCCGTGCCTCCGACCCGGAGCGCGCGCTGACGCTGTTCAACGAGGTGCTGGCGCAGGAACCTGATCGCGTCACGGCGTTGCGCGCCAAAGGCCGCCTGCTCATGAAGGCCAAGCGCTATCCAGAGGCGGCCGAGGCCTGGGTCGCCCTGCAGCGCCTCGAGGGTGCCGACCCGGAAGCGCACCTCCAGCTCGCCCGCACCAGCATCAAGGCGCGCAACTACATCGACGCAATCCGCTATGCAGACCGTGCCGTTGACCTCGACGACCAGAGTGCGGCCGCCAAAACGGCACGCGAAACTGCCGTCGACCGGGCGATCCAGAGCCTTGCGCGCGACATGCGCTTGAAGTCGCCGGAAGCGGTGCGTGGGCGCATCGACGAGTTGGCGCAACTTGTCGGCGCGGACCGCGTGCAGCAACTCGTCGACGAGTGGGAAACGGAGATGCAAGAGCGCCAGACGCTCCGCACCGCCGTTTCCGCCAACTACGCGCAAGCCGTCACCGAGGCGTCACCGGAACAAGTGCTCGGCCAGATCGAACGGCTGGCCGACCTGCGTCAGGCCGACACGGAAGCGCGCGATCTCATCCGGGTGCAGATCGCCCGCCTGATCTATCGCCTCGAGCATGCGGACGCACCACCACCCGAAGGCCTGGACGCGCGCCTCGTCCGCTTCATCCTGTTCCAGCCGCTGACCGCACTTTATGTCTGTCGGCGCCTGATGGAGCGTGGCGACCGGGAAGGGGCTGTCGAAGCCCTGCGCACAATCGAAATCAGCCAGATGGAGACAGAGCCGGCCTCGCGGATCCGGCTTTACGCGGAAGCCGGCGCGTTGGCGGCCGAACTCGACGAAGATGCCATGGCGCGCGACTTCTGCGGCCTGGCGCTGGCGGAGATGCACGCGGGGCCCGAACATGCCGTTGCCTGGTACAGAACCGTCGCGGAGACGTTGGCGCAGGCGGGCGCGCTCGATGAGGCACTGGAGAGCTTGCGGCGGCTTGGCACAGCGGTTCCGGCCGACGTGGCCATCGACGTCCGCATAAAGCTCATCGAGCTGCTCAAGCAATACCGCCGGCTGCCCGATCTGATCGTGGAAGCACAGCGGGTTATCGCCGATTTGGCGCCATTCGACCGGCAACCGCTGCACACGCAGAACCGTATTGCCGCCATGATCCGGCGCTTTGCCCAGGGCTTCCTGCTCGCCGACCCGAATGCGACAAACCCTGCGATCAATGCGCTTTCGGGCGACATCGAGAGCGCCACGCCCGACGCCGATCGCGGCGTGCTCTACGCGTACTTCCGATCCAGCATCGCCTTGTCGCGCTTCGACCAGGCGGGCGCGCTTGCCGAACTTGATGCCGGCGTCGGCACCATCACTACGCCCGGCCTGGCGTTCGATCTTGTCGCCGAGAAGGCCTTTATCAAGTGCCGCTATTTCCTGTTCGGCGATGCCATGCGCGACCTCGCGGCCGTCGCTCCGCAGAAGATCGCGCGCGTCGCGGTTTATCGCAGCCAGTTCGCGGTCGTCCAACAGGTCGCCGAGTTCTGCCAGGGCGCCGCCGAGCCGTTACTCTATCCCGAATGCATCGTCGATGTGGTGTTCGACGAGGTGGCGAGAGCGCCGCTCGGCTACGTGCCGATCCCCAGGCACCTGGCCATGGTGTCGGGGTCGCTCGGCCAGGGCGGCGGCGAACGGCAGACACTGACCACGGTGCGGCGCATCCTGCGGGAGCCGCGCGTCGACAAACTGACCTTGTTCATCCGTTCTGTGCATTTCAAGCCGAACGACGACTTCTTCTGGGCCGACGTGCAGAAACTGGCGCTGACGGCGGAGGTGTACGGCTACGAGTGGCGATCGAAGAGCGATATCCTGACAACCCTGCCGGAGCTGGCGGCGCGGCCACGCCTGCTCCGCGCGATCCAGCTGATGCCGCACAACATGCGCGAGGAGGTGGTGCGGCTGACGCGGCGCTTCATCGATCATCGCCCGGCCGCCTTGCACATCTGGCAGGACATGTACTCGGTCGCCATCGCCGCCAGCATCGCCGGCGTGCCACGCTTCTTCATCCACCGCGGATCGCTGTCACCCGACTATTGGAAACACAATGAATATCAGGCCGCCATGCATTTCCGGCCCATGCGGCACACCTACCGGCGCCTGCTTGAGCGGCCGGACTTCGTCATCGTCAACAACTCCGAGGCCGGGTGCGAAACCGACAAGACGTGGACCACGTGGCCGACACGCCAGCCATTCCAGATGCTGTCCAACGCCGTCGACTTCACGCTGCTGGGCAACAACGAGCGACCAAACCTCGCACTCCGGGCCGAACTCGGCATTCCCGCAAGCGCGCCCGTGGTGGGCGGCGCGTTCCGCATCTTCGCCGTGAAGCGCCCGCACATCTGGGTGTCCGCTGCGCGGCTGATCCTGGACGAAATTCCCGACTGCCACTTCTTGATTATCGGTGACGGCGAGTTGACGGACGATGCCATGGCACAGGCCACTGCCCTTGGGTTCGCCGATCGGCTGCACCTGCCCGGCCGCGTCAACAACGTCGGTGCGTGGTATCAGGCCATGGACGTGAAGCTGCTGACGTCGGAGCGGGAGGGCCTTCCCAACGCCATCATCGAGGCGCAG
>JANYHP010000418.1 GCA_025359005.1 Hyphomicrobiaceae bacterium
GCCGCGAAGTGCTGGCGGCCCTGGCGCCCAACCCGGGGCTGAACACGATCCCGGTATGGAGATTGACATCGCGGTTCGCAATCACGGTATTCCTTTCAAGTGGCCTTCCGAAGCATTAAGGGCAGCAGATGCACTGCCTGATCGGGTGCAAGACAGTGATCTTGTCGGCCGGCAGCGAGGCGGCCAGTTGTTGCAGCTGAGCCGCCAGCAGGGGCGCCAGCAGGACAATCCCGCTAACCACAACCGTGCCAACTACGCCCACAATCAACGACGCGGCCAGATGGCGGGACAGGCCGAGCCGCACCAGGCGATCAGCGAGCGGATTGAGGAAATAGGCCAGGATCATGCCAGCCACGAACGGCAGCAGGATATCCTTGAACACGGCAAGACCGACGAGCATCGCCACAAGCGCACCCAGCCAGAACCCGATATGGCGGCCGTCAGTACCCATCGCTGCGAGACCTCTCCTGCGCGTCCCGGCTGCCTTGCAAGGCGCGTCACGGTCGGCGGCATCTTGCGAATTGCACTCTGGCTTACTGCACTTTGCCGACGGCTGGCGCCGGCTGCGTCTGCGTCATATGGGCGAACCAGGCTTTCGAGTAGCCCGCCAGCGAACCGAAGGTCAGCGCCCCGGTCAACCACGCCAACGCCCAGCGCAGCGTTTCGAGGCCGATGGCGAACCCCTCATCGGCAAGAACCACTGCCGCCAGCACGATCTGCGCCGTCGTATTGAGCTTGGAGATCAGCACCGGCTTCACTTCGGCGGGATGGTTCAACATCCAGGCCAGCAGGAAGCCGGCGAGGATCGCCAGATCGCGACTGACGACGGCAATTACCAGCCACAGCGGCAACTGGCCGCGCGCGCCCAGCGCAATGTAGATCGATACGATGAGCAATTTGTCGGCCAGAGCATCGAGATAGGCGCCGAGCTTGGTCTGCATCTGGAAGCGCTTGGCGAGAAACCCGTCGACCGCGTCCGAGATGCCCGCCAGCACGAACAGAACAAACGCCGCCTTCGGCTGGCCCGACAGCAACAGCCAGAAAACGAACGGCACCGAGAAGACCCGGCCCAGCGTAATGAAGTTCGGCAGGTTGATATTCAAGACTTATCCAGGAACCAAGTTGCGTTACAGTGACATAGCAGCATGACAGATCAATGATAGGGAGCCGCGCCCACGGTGTCGAGGGTCGCACACCGCATCCCCCGCGTTTGACCACGGAACATTTCGGTTGCAGGCGAAACCGGGGCCGCCTGTGTGGCCCGATAGTCGCGGCTCGGCCCGCGCAAACCTGTTCAGGCCCAGATCAAGGCTGTAGCAGGGGACCCAAATCAGGTATCCCACTTCAATCTGCGACCAAACAACTCTGACAGACGGAGGCGTGCATGTTGTTGTCCCGACGTGCGCCGGCCTCCTGGCGCGAGCGTGCGCGTATCGCCCTCTGGCCGCGCAGGAGTTGGTCGCGCTCGCTGAATTATGGCTGGCTCCGCCTGAAGCGGGTTCGGGCCATGCCGCGCAGCCTGGCGCTCGGGGTCGCCGCGGGCGTGTTCGTCGCCGTGTTGCCTATTCCCGGCGTGCAACTGCTGGCGGCCGCGGGCCTCGCCTGGCTGATCCGCGGCCATCGGGGGGCGGCGGCGCTGGCGACATTTGCGGCCAATCCGATCACTTACCCGCTGATCTGGCTGTCATCGTATCTGCTTGGTGCCACCCTGCTCGGCACGCCTCTGTCGAATGCAGGGCATGACTTCGACACCCTCTCCGACCTGATGGCGCAACCCTGGGCGCCAGCCCCCATCGAGACCGGACGCGCCGCATGGTCCGTGCTGCGACCGATCATGGCCACGCTGCTCGCGGGAGCTGTGCCGTTGGCGGCGCTTGCAGCCCTGTTTGCCTATGCCGGGACATGGCACCTGCTGAGCCGCCGATCGGGCAGGCGGGTCGCGCGCACTGGCCTGCCACCGCGCCGCATGCCCGGCTCCGGCCGCCGGGGCGCACCAACGCCGCGCGTCGTGACGCCGGCGAAGCGCCCCACCTTGGATGTCGCAGCCTGACCATCGCTACCAAGTCTGCGCGATGTCCACGGCGTGCTCATTCCCGGAAAAGACCTCGACGATCCGACGCCGTGTTCCGCCCGTCGTGGCGGCCGGCAGCGCGTCGGGTGCATAGAACCCCTGCTCGGCGATCTCGAAGCCGGGGCGCGGCACCCGCACCTGCTCGTAGGCGCGCAACACGTAGAGCACGACGTGATCGCCGTAAAACGCCGCATCGTTGTTGAAAATGCCATGCAAGCGCGGCGTTTCGCGCGCGACGATGCCAGCCTCTTCGTCGAGTTCACGCAATGCGGCATCGCGGACGTTTTCACCCTTCTCGACGCCACCACCCGGGAAATGCCAGCCGGGACGATAGCCGTGCCGGATCAACAGCACGCGGCCCTGGCTGTCGATGACGCAGACCTGTCCGCCCAGCGTCAGCGCCCGCGTCATCCGCCAGCGCTTCTGCATGAGCCAGCGGAGCAGGGGTTTGCGCGGGCGCGCACCGTCTGGCAGAGCAGTCGTCATGCAATCGATGTCCTCGGCAGCAGCACGCGGCTGGAAAGCACGGTGCGTCCGCCTATCGCCTTCCCAGCTGATTTGGCAAGACCGGCCTGCATCCCCATATCCCCACTCGACCGCTGTCCGGCAGAAAGCGCTCATCAACTTTGACACTTGATCACAACACGCCCGATCGACCGTTGACGCTCGCCCAACTGTCGGACGTGCACATGGGGCCGTTGCCGCGGCTGCCGTTGGCGCTCGTCAATCCAAAGCGGCTGGCGGGTGCGCTCAACTGGTATCGCAAGCGACAGCACGTGCACCGACCGGAAACGTTCGCGGCGCTGCTGGCCGATGTCCAAGCGCAGGCGCCGGATCATATCGCAGTGACCGGCGACCTGACCAACCTGGGCCTGCCCGCCGAGATCGCGCGCGCGGCCGACTGGCTCGGCCGCATCGGTGCGCCTTCCGATGTGAGCGTTATTCCGGGCAACCACGACATCTATGCGACAGTGGCCGGCCGACGCCTCGGCATTGCCGCGCTAGCGCCGTGGGCCGCCTATTTTGCCGCCTGCGGGCGTGGCCGCGCGTGGACCGGACCGTTGCCGTTCCCATTCGTGCGCGTGCTGGAAAAAGGCGGCGTGCGGGTGGCGCTTATCGGGCTCAACACGGCTGTGGAAACGCCGCCGCTGGTTGCCCGCGGTGCGCTCGGCGCCAAACAGCTAAACGCGCTGGCAGACGTGCTGGCGGCGACACGGGCGGCAGGGCTCGCGCGCGTCGTGATGCTGCATCATCCGCCGCTGCCGGGCCTCACGTCATCCAGTCACGCGCTGGCGGACGCGGCTGCGCTGACCGAACTCCTGCGCGACGGCGGCGCCGAACTCGTCATGCACGGGCACACGCACCGCCGCATGCTGAACCGGATCGACGGCGCGCATGGCCCGATTCCCGTCGTGGGCGTGCCGTCAGCGTCAGCTGGCCGGTCGCACCACGGCGAGCCTTTGAGCCGCGCCCACCTGTTCGAGTTCCGCGCCTCGGCGATCGCAGGGCGACCGACGATCACCCTTGTCGCGCGCGGGCTGACGGCACCGGGCTCTGCCATCCAGCAGATCGAGCGGGTTGTGTTGTAGCGGTTTGCGGTCAGGCCCCGAACAACCAATTCAGCAGCATCAAACCGAGCGCGCCAGCGGCGACGCCCGCGCCTAAATGCCGCCGCAGCGCCAGAAAGACCGTCACGCCCGCCAACAACGCCGCGCCGCGCATCCAGCCGGGCACCGACGCCAGCGCGCCGGCGGGAAAGACCACGAGCTTCATGACGAGGCCGGAGACCAGCGCGGTCGCCACCGCGCGCACCCACAGAAACACCTCGCTGCCGACGTCGATATCGCGTCCGACGGCAAGCCCCAGCCATCGCCACGGCTCGTGCGCGAATACCGCAATCGCCAGCAGCGCCAGATAGCCACCGAAGCCGTCATCAAGTGCGGGGGTCATCTCGATGTGCGCCCGCCGAGATAGGCCAGCGTGCCGCCGACGACACCGGCCACCAGCAGGTCGATGCCCGGCGCCACGCGATAGACGAGTGGCGCCAACGCCCCGCCGAGCACCAGCGCCAGCCAGTCACGCCGGTGGGTCGCGCCCAGGATCGTCGACAGCATGAAGTAGACGGGCGTCATGAACAACAACGCCACCTGCAGCGGAATGCTCACCCGCGCGGCCGCCAGATAGCCGGTCATCGCGCCGCCCGAAGTCGCCACCATCATGCCGAGCCCGAGGCCGTAGAAGTGCGCAAGGCGCAGATGCTCGGGCACAAGCGGTAGGCGTCGGTGCCCCTCGACGAAAGCGGTGACGGCAATGGTGTGGACGGCAAGCACCTGCTTTGGCCACGAAACACGGCGGAGCCCCAGATAGGGCAGCAGCGACACGGTCATCGGCAACAGCCGTACCGCCGTCAGCGTTACCGCGAGCGCGATGGCGGCAAACGCGGCGCCACGCTGCAGCTGATCGACCACCATCACCTGCGCCGGCAACGCATACATGACCGCCGAAAGAAAGACCGCATGGCCAAGCCCCAGCCCGGCATCACGCACGAGCGTGCCAAAGCCGATCGCCGTCAGGAACAACACGATTCCTGGTGTCGTCATTGCAATGGCGAGCCCTTGCACGAAGGCCGTACGCGGCGTCGCGCCGTCGGCCCAGGGTGGTGCAGTCTCAGACAGCGGCGGCGTTTGCTTCATTGGAATGATTTATAGCCCTTCCGCTTCGGGGTCCAGGCCGTGGCTATGGCTGTCCGTGGTTATGGCTGTCCGTGGTTATGGCTGGTCGCGGCCGCGCGACACCGCCGTGCACGCAGTGTTACGCCCGGAACTTCGACGCGATGCGCTCGGTGTTATCAATCACCGTGTCATCACCCCGGAGTAATCACCGACCGATAAGCAGAAACAGCCCTCACATTATCATCTCTCATTATTCGCAGGCTCTATTCTGACCGCTGTTTCTTGTATCCGATTTCACCGCCTGGTATTGAATTTATATTCATCGCCAGATATTTCGCGACACATTTTTGGAGACCACCATGTCGTCTTTGACCACCGCGGCTGCACTGTCGGCCATCTGCGCAGGCTTGTGGATCGCCGGGCCGAGTGCCACCCGACACACGGCAACCTCGCCACACCTCGCGGCGGCGCGCTTGTTGATTGAGACCGTGCCCCATGGTGTCACACCGCCATCGGCGCTCGCGATGCAAGCCGAGCAGACGGCGGCGCGTCGGATCGACCCGCCGGCGCACGAAGCAGACACATCGTGGCATCGCTGGCCGACCTTGACCGACTTTTGATGCGCGCGGCGGCGCATACCCCCGGATGCGCTGATCGCGTTGCACGCCTGCGCCTGCTGCATCACACGTCCGTGCGCGTGTGATGCAGTGTGGCCAGGCACACCGCGCGTTGCCGCGCGATGAGCGACATCAGAGCGGGAGCGGCACACCGGCTGCGGGGAACAGTGCCTGCTGGCGCGCTGTCACTGTTTCCAGATCGAAATCGGCGATCGTCTCGTTGAACAGGCGATACCAGTTTGCGCGTGCGCCGAGATGCAAAAACACACCGCCAAGACCGATCGCTGCCCGGTCCATAAAGACGAACTCGCGCGGCACACGCACGGGCCCCTTTTCCTTGAGGGCGCGGTGTACGTGCGCTATCTCACGGCGGCCGTATTCGCCGGGCGGCACGTCTTCGGCGATCTTGCGTTCGCGGTCGTCGAGCAACGGACCGTAAATGAAGCGCGCCCACACGTTCAAAATGTCGATCAGCTCGTTGCTGAGGTTGGCAAACCCCCACGTCTCATAGGCATGCACGACGCGCGCACGGTCGTTGTCCAGAAAGCCTCGATAGAGATCGACGACGCCGCCGGCAAACTTCGGCGGGAACGTGCGGATGCAGCCGTAGTCGAGCAGGTTGAGACCGGCGGGCGCGCCGTCAGCATCGAGGCGCACCGTATAATTGCCGAGATGGGGATCCCCATGGATGACGCCGAAATGGGAGAACGGAAACCACCAGGCCTGGAACATGGCGCGCGCAATGCGGTTGCGGCCTTCGAGAGATGCGTCTTTGAAGGCAAGCACCGGCTGACCTTCGAGCCACGTCATGGTCAGCAGGCGTTTGGTTGAAAGCTCGGCGACGACCTCGGGCACGCGAATGGCATCCGAGCCGCGGAATATCTCGCCATAAAGCTTCATGTGTGCCGCTTCGAGGACGTAGTCCAGTTCCTCACGCAGGCGGGCGGAAATCTCCTGCGCAATACCGGCGGTGTCGATGGCCCCATCCATCCGCGCATGCAGCGCAAAGACGAGTTTCAACTGCGTCAGATCGGCTTCGACGGCGGACTGCATGTCCGGGTATTGCAGCTTGACGGCCAGCGCGCGCCCGTCGTGCCCGGTGGCGCGATGCACCTGGCCGAGCGACGCCGAGGCCGCAGCCTCCGGCGCGAAGGTGGCGAACCGCTTGGCCCACTCAGGACCCAATTCAGCAATCATCCGCCGGCGCACGAAGGCCGCGCCCATGGGCGGCGCCTGCGACTGAAGCTGCGACAACTCCGCGGCATATTCCTTCGGTAACGCCTCCGGGATCGTCGAGAGCAGCTGCGCGACCTTCATGATCGGCCCCTTGAGGCCGCCGAGCGCTGCTGCCAACTCGCCCGCCATGCGACTGTCGTCGCGCTCAAGGCCGAACAGCCGCTGGCCCGCGGCCTTGGCGGCAATGGCGCCCACGTTGCCGCCGACGCGCATATAGCGGGCCGCCCGCGCCGTCAGCCGGTTTTCTTCGTCGTCGCTCACGAGGGAGGTGCCCATGGTCAGGGTTATGCGAAGATGCGCACTTTCTGCAGATGGGCTTTTACGCGCGCATCGCAAGGTCTCGTCAATATTTCTTCACGACTCGTCAACCTTAACGCGACATTAACCGACCTTGCCGCATCGTGAAGTCATCCGGCGGCGGTCGACACAAGCCTCGCCCACACGCCGGAGCCGGTCGTCCTCCTCGTTTTGTGTAAGGGTGTCCACATGCTCAACGCCGTCCAGCATGCCGTCCAGGTCTTCGCCAACCTCGTCGTTGCCTCAACCATGGGCCTCAGCCTCGCCATCGGCGTCGCTGGTGTCTTCCACGAGCGCTTTCCGCTCCAGTGCGCCGCCTGCCAGTCGGACATGAGCCCGGCTGTCGCCGCCGCGAAAACCAAACCGCTGATCCTCGCCAGCACGCGCTGAACATCCGCGCGTCTGCCGTCTGTACGCATGAAGGCGGGACCTGATCCGAGGTTCCGCCATCGCTGTTTTCGGTGCAGAAGCGCCGCGGCGCCATCCATCACTCGCGCCGGGGCGCGGTTTCGAGCAGGGACTTGAGGGCTCCGCCCCAGAATTTGGCGAACGCCGTGGTGCTGTGGCCGCGCGTCTCGGCACTGGCGGGCACGACGAGCAGTTGGGCATCCTTGATGCGTTTGACGGCCGCTTCAACCAATCCCGTCTCCGGCGGGTTGCGCTCATCGTCCGCCGAGTTGATCACCAGCACGCGGGCGCCAATCGTCTCGAGTGCGGGCGCAACATCGAAGTCGCGCGAGGCGTCCCATTGGTAGAGATAATCGTTGGCATCGATTGCCACCGGGGTCGCAAGCATCCGGTCGACGAGCGCATCAGCGGCCGCACGCGTCGGCGCCTGCGCCTGCCAGGCGAGCGTGCCGCCGTTGCTGCCGACGCTGTAGAGTGCGTTCGCCAGCGTCAATGATCGCGGCGGGCTCGTGTAGTCACCGCCCTTGTAGTCAGGGTCGTTGCGGATCTGCTCGATGAGCAACCGCCGCATCATCCAGTTTCGCGCCGACATGGCCGTCGGTTGCGACGCCATCGGAACGGCCGCATCCATGAAGCCCGGATATTTCACAGCCCACAACCATGTGTGCATACCGCCCATGGAATTGCCAATCACCAGCCGCAGATGCTTGAGCCCCAAGCCTTCGGTGACGAGGCGATACTGCGCCTGCACCATATCGTCGTAGGTGTAGCGCGGGAACTTGGCACGCAAGCCGTCCGAGGGACGCGCCGATTTACCGGTGCCGATGCCATCGGGCAGGATGATGAAATATTTCGCGGCATCCAAAGGCTGGCCGGGGCCGAACAAGGCGCCGCCGAAATTCGCCGCCAGCATGCCATTGCCCGAACCGGTCGTGCCGTGCAGGACCAGCACGGGCTCGCCTTTCGGGTCACCCAGCGTGGTGTAGTGGAGACGCAGGTCCGCTATCACCTCGCCGGTGTGAAACTTGAAATCCCGGGCGACCCAGTCCGCTTCGCGCGGCTGGGGCGGATCAGCCGCACGGGCCGTGACGATCGCCAAGCCAATAAGCACCCCGAGCAGCGTGTGCACGACCTTCATCGGTGACATAGGAGTGTTCTCCCGAACTCATTTGGCCGCAAGATTGGGCAGCTTCGGCCGCGTCCTCAACGCATCTTCGACGATCTTGACGATGGCCGCACGCTCGCGGCCGATCAGCGGCAATCGCGGCGAGCGGCAGCGGTCGTTCGACTTGGTCACCAGCGCCTCGACGAGCTTGATGTTCTGCACCAGCTTGGCCGACACATCGACGTCGAGCAGCGGCCGGAACCAGCGATAGAGCGCGCGCGCCTCCTCCCAGCGGCCGGCCTGCGCCAGCTTCCAGATCGCCACTGTTTCAGCCGGAAAAGCGACTACGAGCCCCGCGACCCAGCCGACCGCGCCCATCGCGAAACTTTCGAGCGCGAGGTTGTCGACGCCGGTAAATACCTGGTAGCGCGGCCCCGTCTTGTTGATGATGTCGGTGACGCGGCGGACGTTGTCGGAGCTTTCCTTGACGGCTGCGAACAGCGGCTCGGTCGCCATGTCGGCCAGCATATCCGGCGTGATGTCGACGCCATAGGCCGGCGGATTGTTGTAGACCATGACGGGCAAACCGCCGGCGCGCGCCACGTCGGTCATGTGCCGGATGGTCTCGCGGCGATCGGACTTGTAGGGCAGCCCCGGCAACACCATGAAGCCGCTCGCACCGGCCTTGGCACCGGCTTCGACCAGGCGACAGGCGTTGCGCGTCGAACCCTCGGAGATCGTCAGCAGCACGGGCAGCTTGCCGGCGAGCGAACAGGCGAGCTTGACCTGCTCGATCTTTTCCGCCGCGTCCAGCGTGGAGGCTTCGCCGAGCGAGCCGCAGACGATCAGCCCGTCGACGCCGGCATCGACCTGCAGCTTCCAGCAGCGCGCCATTTCCTTTTCATCGAGCGCACCGTCCTCGGTGAACTTGCTGGTGACGGCGGGAAAGACGCCAGACCAGCGGCCCGGGATCGGCGCGGGCGCCACCGGTTTCGACGCGGATTTCGGTTTGCTTGCCATGTGATGAACCCCAGTGGATCGACGTGCCGATGCGTTCGGATGCGATGGCGGCAGTGTTGGCCAAACTTATGGCAGAGACCAGAGAAATCCAAATCAACCGCGGCCTTGTGGCAGGAAATCGACAGTTGCCCACTCAGATCGGCAGGTCGCGGCGATGGCGGATGAACGGGGAATGGACGGGTGCGTCGGGCTTGATGTGTCCGTCTGCCTGCCACTCGGCCATGCGGTTGAAGGGGATCACGCGCCGCGTGGCGATGGCGCCGAGCGCCGCCTCCCAATCGCTGGTGATCCGGGCCAGGCGCGCGTCGACCGTGGCGCTGTCGGAATAGCGCAGGCCCGCCTCGACGCCGTAGGCCACGTGCGGCAGCAACACATCATAGCCGACGTAGGCGAGGGAGAAATTCACTGGCCAGAGCAGCATGTCGATATCGCCGCTGCGGCCATTGTGGGCGTAGGTTGCTTCGCTGGTGCCGACGGTGACCGACAGCATCGCGCGGCGACCGACGAAGCGGCCATTCTCGAAGCGATGCGTGCTTTTGTAGACCTCGCCGTAGATGAAGACACGATCGAGCCAGCCCTTCAGCATGGCCGGTGGCAGATGCCACCACATCGGATATTGCAGGATCAGCAGATCGGCCGCAGCGAGGCGGTCGATTTCGGCGGCGACATCGGGCGGAACGGTGTGCGTCGCCGAGGCGTGCCGCTGCTCGGATTGCACGTCGAAGCGCGCGGCATCGACCCGGGACGCATAGTGCGATGCGCGCTCCAGCGGATCGAAGTCCATCTGGTAGAGATCGGACACGGTGACGGATGCTCCCGCCGCCTCGAAAGTTGCACGCGCGGTGGCGGCCAGATGCGCGTTGAACGATTGCGGCTCGGGATGAGCCAGCACGATATGGACGCGCATGCGACGATCTCCAAAGGCTCAACGAATGAGCGCGATGCTCACGCGGGCGCGCCCGCCGGCGCATGCCCGCTCTCGCGACCGGCCAGCATGGTCTCGTTGCCGGGACCGGGGTCGTCGGGCACCAACATCGACAGCGCCAGCGACACGCTCGCGATGCACACGCCAAGCCAGAAGATAAGCGAGGGATTGATCATGCCGAGCGTGCCAAACAGCACCGGGATAGCTACCGCCGCGATGTGATTGATCGTGAAGGCAACCGAAGCCGTCGACGCCATGTCCGCCGGGTCGCCGATCTTCTGGAAGTAGGTGCGTTGCGCCAGCATGAGCGTGAAGAACACCCCGTCGATGATGAACAGCGCGCCGGCGACGCGACCGTTGTCTGTCAGCGCGTAGCCCGCAAAGACCAGCATCAGCACGAGATTTTCGAGCATGATCGTCCGCCGCTCGCCGAACTGTTGGATGAGCACGCCCATGCGCCTGGCGAACACAGTGGTGAGAGCCGCAGTCGTCAACAGCAGCAACGCTGTATCGGCCAATTCGAAGCCGAACTTGCGGACCAGCAGGAAACCCGCAAAGGCATGGAACAACTGACGCCGCGCGCCGGACATGAATGTCATCGCGTAATAGAGCCAATAGCGCCGCCTGAGCACGATGGTCTTTCGTTGCGGCACCGGCCCGTCAAACTTCGGGAAATAGGCCATGGCCAGTGCGGTCAGCAGCAGGCAGGCGCCGCCGAGCACCACGTACATTTTCTTGTAATCGTGGAAGCCGAGCTTCCAGGCGATGGCGAGCCCGCCGTAGGCGATGAACTGCGCTGCTGCCCCCGCCGTCGTCACGTAGCTCATCAGCCGCGGCGCGTCGCGCTTGGGCAGCAACTGGAGTTGCAGCGACTGGTTCATGGTCTCGAAATAGTGGAACCCCACCGACATGATGAAGGTGGTTGCAAGGACGCCGAAGAACGACGGATAGAAGCCGGTGATTGCGATGCCGAACGCGAGGATCAGCAGCGCCGCGTAGGCCAGCGTCTGCTCGCGCATGATCGCCAGCCAGAACAGGGCGGTGAAGGCCAGCAGGCCGGGGATCTCGCGCACGCTCTGCGTGATGCCGATCTCGGCCCATTGAAAGCCGCTGTGCTCGACGACGAAATTGTTGAGCAGCGCTTGCCAAGCGGCAAAACTCAGCCAGTTGGCGAACGCCATGCACATCAGGAACACGAGCGGCGCGCGCACTTCGCGCGGCATGGTCGACGGCAGCAGCATGAGGGAAGACCTGGGATCGAAGGCTGGGATCGAAGGAGAGCATCAAAGGCATGTGGGGCAGCCGCACGCGGCGCCACGGTGGCCGGAACACTCGCCCGCGTCAACGCGAGCCGGTGCAGGTGACCAATGCATGCCTTGGGACCTGATCCCTGGGGATAGGGTCAATCGTCGGACACTACGGCGAGCATAGCAAAACCTTAGCATGGGAGGCTCAGGGTGTCGCCTAGGTAGATACCTAGGACGCCCAGCCGCGGCCAGCAGCGCACCGCGGACTTGCCGCTCACTCGTGCCCGTGTGTCGTCCGGTGCGCGGCCGCTGCTGCCTCATCGGCGCTACCGAGACCGTTGAAGAACAAATTCAGAACAACAGAGACGATGGCAGTCAAGATGATCCCCGAATGCAGGATGGGTCCGACGGACGGCGCCAGCGCGATGATCTTCTTGAAGAAGTCCGGATGCACCAGCGGGATCAAGCCAAAGCCAAGCGATAGCGCGACGATGAACAGGTTGAACCGGTTGGCCTTGAAATCCACGTCCGTCAGAATGCGGATGCCGGTCGCCGCGACCATGCCGAACATGACGATGCCGGCGCCGCCGAGCACGTAGAGCGGAATGGCTTCGGCGAGCGCGCCGAGTTTGGGGATCAACCCCATCACGATCATGATCAGGCCGCCCGCCACCGTCACCCAGCGCGAGCGCACGCCGGTGACGCCGACCAGGCCGACGTTCTGCGAGAACGACGTGTAGGGAAATGTGTTCATCACGCCACCGATGATGGTGCCGACGCCATCGGCGGCAAGCCCGCGCGTCATATCGCGCTGGTCGATCGTCTTGCCCGTCATGTCGGAGAGCGCCAGAAACATGCCGGCGCTTTCGATCAACACCACGACCATCACGATGCACATGGTAACGATGTGGGCGATATTGAACCGCGGCACGCCGAACTGGAACGGATAGATGAGCGCGAACGACGGCGCTTCGACCACCTTTTTCAACGACATCGTGCCGAAGACGAAGTAGCAGACGAGGCAGCCGAGCACGATGCCCAGCAGCACCGCGATATTGCCGAGAAAGCCGCGCACGAACCGCGTGAAAAGCAGGATCGACAGCATGACGAACCCGGCAATTGCGAGGTTGAAGGGATCACCGTAGCCGGGCAGCGCGGCGGCCGGTGCGCCCGCAGCCCAGCCCACCCCCACCCGCATCAGCGAGATGCCGATCATGAGGATGATGGACCCGGTTACGATGGGCGGAAACAGCGGCATCAGGAAACTGAGCAACGGCGCCAGCATCAGCGCAAACAGGCCGGCGACGATCGACGCCCCGAAGATCGTCAGCAGGCGCTCGGTGCCGTTTGCCGCATCGATGGCCGCCTGCGGCGCGCCGGCCGCCACCGACCCACAATGGTCGCGTCGTTGGCGATGGCGAGCATCGGCCCGACGGCTGCGAACGTCACCCCCATCATCACCGGCAGGCGAATGCCGATCGGGCCGAGGCCCAGCGACTGGATCACGGTCGCGATGCCACAGGCCAGCAGGTCAGCGTTGATCAGCAGCGCGATCGTCTCGGGCGGCAGCTTCAGCGCACGGCCAAGGATCAGCGGCACGGCGATGGCGCCTGCGTACATGACCAGCACGTGCTGGAGGCCGAGCGCGAACAGTTTCGGTGGCGCCAGCGCGTCATCGACGCCGTGCCCCTCTGCCGAACCTCGAACGCTGCTGTCAGCTGTGGCTGTCATCGAAATTCCCCCCTTCAAAACTGCGCGCCCCGCGATCCCCCGGATGCGGCGTTGCATGGTCGTCAGACCAACGGACGTGATCAGGTCCATGCACACGTTAGGCCGACACGCGGCGCAGACGCCAGCCTGGAGTGCGCCAGCAATCGTCCGAGCGAGCATAAACTTTGTGCGGTTTTGCGATTTTTCGAGGGATGGCCGACGCACGCAGCCCGCTATGCAGGCACAGGCGTAAGCCGCTAAGGGCTTTGTCAGCTGTGCGTCTTGCAAAACAAGGCCGCTCATACTTTTCTGAAACGTGCCCGCCGTAAGCCCGCACCGAGGGAGCCCGCCATGGGACGCCTGTCCACCCACGTTCTCGACACCACCCAGGGGCGCCCGGCTGAGGGCGTGCGGATCGAGTTGCATCGCCTCGAAGGCGCGGCCTGGGTCGCGATCACCGAGGCCACCACCAACGCCGACGGGCGCACGGACGCACCCCTGTTGTCCGGCGCGGCGTTCGCGACCGGCACCTACATGCTGACGTTCCATGTGGCGGCGCATTTTGCGTCGACGACCAAGGCTGATGCGCGCGCGCCGTTCCTCGACGCGGTGCCCCTGCGCTTCACCATGGCCGAGCCAGACGGGCATTATCACGTGCCGCTGCTGGTGACGCCCTGGAGCTATGCGACCTACCGCGGCAGCTGAGATCACGCGCGCGAACCAGAACGCGGCGTCGGGTCGGTCGGTCCGTGCGCCCCGAGGCACTGACAGCAGCAGTTCTCACTGTGGC
>JANYHP010000431.1 GCA_025359005.1 Hyphomicrobiaceae bacterium
AGATTGGAGACAACGCGCCGCAACCAGGGGCGCACGCCGCTAGGCCCGAGCTCCAGGGTTGCTGCGTTGCGCCACAACCGCACCATGGCTTCCTGAGCGACGTCCTCCGCCTCGGCAGCATCGCCGAGTATCCGTCGACCCACCGCCAGCATGGCCCCCAGGTGAGCATCGACCAAGACCCGGAACGCCCGCTGCTCGCCACGTGCGACCGCTGCCAGAAGCACCGCCTCCCGTTCGCCTGCGGTATTCACTTTGGAAGGTTCCAGGTCTGGCGGCATGACCATTTTTCGGGCGAACACTCTCTTCACCTTCAGATATAGGCGCGGAGCAGGCGGGGGACCAGTCTCATCATCTCACCCGTCATGCTTCGGGCCTCAGCCGGTTGCAGTCTCAACGTCGAACCCAAAGGCCAGTCAGTTGCGCGGTGCTGGCGGGCCATCGGCGGGTCCCATGCCGGGGCCGCCCCTCTGTTCGCCACGACCACCGCGACCGCCTTCGCGGCCACCGCGCTCGCCGCCTCCACCGATCGTGATCTTGCCCTCGCCTTTAGGATCCAGTCTTGCGAACCGTTCTTTGGCCACTTTATAGAACTGCTCCTTGGTGACCTTGCCCGCGGCGTCTGCGCCGTAGGCGTGCAGGAACCGCTTGACGCGATAGTCGCTCATCTCTTTGCGCATGGCGTCGAAATCGGCCTGATTGACGATGCCATCCTTGTTCCGGTCCAGGTCATCAAAGCGGCGCGTCTGCTGGGCGATGTAGGCGTCCAGCGTGATGATGCCGTCACCTTTGACGTCCGCCTCCCGCAGTCCGCGCAGCATGCGCGCCATGGGGCCTGGGATTGCCGGGCCGTTGGCCTTGAGCAAGCCTTTGCCGCGCATCATCGGTGGCAGATCGTCATCGGTAATCCTGCCGTCATTGTTGAGGTCCATCAGCCCAAAGCGGCGCTTGGCCTCGGCCAGGAAGGCCTCTTTGGTGACCTTGCCGTCCTTGTCGCCGAAGCGGCGCAGGAAGTCGGCGCCAGGACCCGCATTGGCGGCGTCCTTGCCACGGAACCAGCCGCCGCGCTGCGTTGCGCGCTGCGCCATGGCCGCCTCGACCTCGGCGGCATCGATGACGCCGTCACCGTTCTTGTCCAGGCGGGCAAAGTTTTCCCGCGTCCGGGTATCGTACTCGTCGGCCGTGATCGACTTCGGACCGAACCAGCCGCGACGCCGCATCGGACCACCCTCCCCGGCTTGTTCCATGTTGCCCATGTCGCCCCCCATGTCGCCCCCCATGCCGCCGCGATGGCCACGTGGTCCGGTCGCGGAAATGGCAGCCACTGTCCCGGCAGCCAGCAGGACGCCGGCAGCAATGAAAACCGTCTTCTTGCGCATCGCGCTGCACTCCGTTGCTGGCGCCCGGTCTCTGAATTTGCCGCGGCGTCGGTTGTATCAAGAACGTCCACGGCACGGAGTTCCGTCGGCGGTCAGACAACCAGGTCATCGAACAGCTGTGCAACCTGGTGCTGGGAGACGATGAGATCGGCCTCCAGAACCGCAAACGAGGGCGCGTCTCCCACCTGCGCCAGGAGCCGCTTCAAGCCATCTGGGGCCATGGCCGGGTCAAAGGCCTCGTCCAGACTAAGGCGGAGCACCTGAGTAAGGTTGTTGAGACGCAACGCCGCAGCTTGGAGGGCCTCTGCAGCGGCGGGCGGGATAAGTCCGCGGTCGGCAAGTTTGCGCAATGCGCCGCGCGTATTCTGGTCGAGGATGTCGGGGGAGGCCGCCGCGTGAACAAGTTGCAGATGCTGGACGATAAATTCGATATCGACGAGCCCACCGCGCACTTGTTTGAGATCCCAAGGGTCCTTGGTGCCCTTCGCCTCTTCGATGCGGCGGCGCATGTCGCGCACATCGGCCGCGATCTTCGCCCGGTCGCGCGGGCGGCTGAGTTGACGGATAATAGCGTCTTCAATTCTTGACTGGAGCACAGGGTCACCGGCGACGACCCGAGCGCGGGTCAATGCCAGATGTTCCCAGGTCCATGCCTCGCTGGCCTGATAATCGACGAAACTCGTGAACTGGGTCGCCACCGGCCCCTTTTGCCCCGACGGTCGCAGCCTGAGGTCGATCTGATAGAGCGCGCCTTCGGCGGTGGGCGCGGTGAAGGCGCCAATCAAGCGTTGAGTAAAGCGCGCGAAGTACTGTGCTGGTGCCAGCGGCTTTGGGCCTGACGACTGCTGCGCTGCAGCGTCGAAATCGTAGATCACGATCAGATCAAGGTCAGATGCGGCCGTCATCTCGCGCCCACCGAGCTTGCCGAGCGCCAGTACGGCAACCCGCCCGCCGGCCACGTGCCCATGAACCCGCGTCATCTCCTTTTCGACGGCTGCGAGCAGGGCCGCAATCAACTGGTCGGCCAGGCGCGCATAGGCCAGGCCGGCATCCGCCGCACTGATCGTGCCGGTTAGAACGCGGACGCCGATCAGGAACACCTGTTCGCTGCCAACGACACGGGCGCGGTCAAGGATCTGCTCGAAAGACGCCTCGGCATACTCATCCCCGAGTGAGACCTGCGCTGCGCCGGAAACGCCTGCGCTGCCGAAGAAGCCGGGATCGAGAACCGCATCGAGGAGCCGGCCGCGGTGACTAAGCACCCGCGCCAGCCGCGGCGCCGTTCCCATGATGGCGGCCAAGAGATCGAGAAGCGCTGGATGCTGCTTGAGCAGCGAAAACAACTGAAGGCCCGACGGGAGATCCGCGAGGAAGCGATCGAAAGACGCAAACGCCTGATCGGGATTAGCTGTTGCTGCCAGTGCCTCCATGAGCCGGGGTTGCACCTCGGTCAGCAACTCGCGGGCACGGGACGACCGGACCGCGCGGACACGGCCGTGATGCCAGCCGCGCACACATTCGATGATGGTGGCGGGCGCGGAAAAGCCCATGTTACCCAGCGCTTCAAGTGTTGCGGCGTCGTTCGCGGCACCCGCAAAGACCATGTCACGCCCCTTGGCGGTGAGTTCGGGGCTGGCCTCGAACAACTGCCTATAATGACGCTGGACGGTTTCAAGCCGCTGGACGAGAGCGGATGCGAAACTTGGCTGGTCAATGAAGCCCGAGAAGGCTGCAAGCCGCGCGAGGTCGGCGTCGGCGACAGGCAGGGTCTGCGTCTGCTCGTCGGCGATCATCTGCAGCCGGTGTTCTATGGTGCGGAGAAACCTGTAGGCCTCGCCGAGATCGTCCCGCACGCCGGCCTTAATCCAACCGCGAGCACAGAGTGCGCTGAGCGCGCCGAGCGTATCGGGCACGCGGAGATCGACCTGACGCCCGCCGGCGATCAATTGCTGCGTCTGGGCAAAGAATTCGATCTCGCGGATGCCACCGCGACCGACCTTGATGTTGTGACCTGCGACCGCGATATCACCAAAGCCTTTGACGGCATGAATCTGGCGCTTCATGGCGTGAATATCGGCGATGGCCGCAAAGTCGAGATACTTGCGCCAGATAAAGGGTGCAATATCGGACAGAAAGATCGACCCAGCCCCAATGTCGCCGGCGATAACGCGCGCCTTGATGAGGGCGGCGCGTTCCCAGTTCTGGCCAACGCTTTCGTAGTAGTTGAGCGCACCTGCCGTCGACAGCGCGATCGACGTCGAACCAGGGTCGGGCCGTAGCCGCAGATCGGTGCGAAAGACATAACCGTCCTCCGTCGTCTCCTGCAGCAGCTTGACGAGGTCTCGGGTCAGCCTGACGTAGAATGTCTGCAGTTCGAGCCGGGCCGCGAGTTGCGCCCGGCGGGCATCGAAAAACACGATAAGGTCGATGTCGCTCGAATAGTTGAGTTCACGGGCACCGTGCTTGCCCATTGCAGCTACGAAATAGCCTGAGCGCATTTCGGGGCCGGCGCCAGCGTCAAGCCAGTCACCGCGACGCTGCGCCTCGGCGAAGAGAAACGCGACTGCTGATTGCACGGCGCAATCGGCGGCGTCGGCGAGCGCCTGTGTGACCGTCATCACGGGCCAGACCCCACCGAGATCGGCGAGCGCCACCAACAGCGCCACCTGCGCTTTAAAGCGGCGCAGCGCGCGCATCGCATCAGGGCGGGAGGGAGCGCCGGACAAGGCCAATCGCAGTTCGGCGCCGAGGGCTTCCGCCAAGTCTTCCGGCGCGCATGAAAGGCAACGCTGCAGATGAGACGGGAAGCGATCGATCAAGCGCGTGAGGTAGGGCGACGCGCTGAAGACGCCGCCGATCAGGTCCGCTGTTGCCGGAACTTTAAGTGCTGCTGCGAGTTCGGAAAGGGCTGCATCGTCGTGCGCGCGGGCACGGAGCGACGACATCTCGCGTTCGGCGCGGGCGCGATCTGAAATGAGCGGCGCGCCCGTGATACGGCGCGCAAGCGCTAAGGGAGGCGCGGTCGGCATGGGGCACCTGGGGGAAACTATCCAATGCTCTCGTTCGCCGGGACGGAGCTTCCGATTTTTTCCGGCGCGTTCAAAGTCAACGTTATCCGCAAACCGGGGGCGTTGTCTTCAAGCGCGATGCCTCCACCGTGCAACCTCGCGACGGCTGCGACAAGACTGAGCCCGAGACCGGTGCCGGGCCGCGACCGGCTCTGCTCAAGGCGCACGAAGCGCTTGGTTGCACGGTCGCGATCGTCACTGGGAATGCCGGGGCCGCGGTCGGCAACGGTGATGGCCGCGCCCCCGGAAGGTAGAGCCAGGACTGATACGACAATTGGCCCGGCGGCCGAATTTGGTGTGCCGGCAGAATACTTGATAGCATTATCGATCAGGTTGGCGACGGCTTGGCCTACCAATTGGCGGTTGACGGCTGCAGGCAGTGGCGCCGCTGGGGCCATGTCGAGCATAAGGCCGGCGTCGTCGGCAACGGGCTGGTAGAGTTCGGCCACATCCGAGACAAGGCCTGCAAGATCGCACTTGGTTCGCGTGGCATCGACGGCGCCTGCTTCGAGACGCGCAATCAACAGCAACGCGTTGAACGTCTGAATGAGCCCGTCTGCTTCCTCGATGGTCTTTTCAAGGCCGTCGCGATGGGCTGCGGGCGCTGTGTCACGTAACGCTGCCTCCGCGCGGTTGCGCAGTCTGGTCAACGGCGTTTTCAGGTCGTGGGCGATGTTGTCGGACACCTCGCGCAAGGCCTGCATCAAATCCTCGATGCGCGTGAGCATCGCGTTGAGACCAGAGGCGAGACGATCGAGGTCGTCTCCCGACCTGTCGCGCGGAATGCGCAGCGACAGGTCGCCAGCCATGATCGAGCGGCTGGTCTCGGTCATGCCAGCAACCCGGCGCGCGAAACGGCGCGTGAAGTACCAGCCAAGCGCCAGCGCCAAGGCCGTCAACGCGGCGACGCCACCGAAGATGACCGCACGTAGATAACGCAGGAACTCCACCTGATCGTCCATGTCGTGCACGACGAGCAAACGCCCGCCGCCGGGAACCGGAACGGCGATCCCCGCCACAGTCCGCGTGCGACCGTCTGACGCCGCCCTGATCTCGAAGACCTGGCCGGAGCCGCCAACCTGTTCATAGGGTTCGCCAAGATTGCCGATGGCGCCACCGCTGCCGGGCAGATCCAAGCGATAGCTGCCACGGCCGCGCTCAGCACTCCGCGCGGCGACCGCCGCGGCAAGTCCTGCGGGCCCGCCGCGATAAAGCTCGGCGTGGAACGATTTCAAGTCGCTGCGCAGCGCGTCGAGTGTGCGCTCGGAGAGAATCCGGTCCACCTGCCAACCAACGATCGTCGCAAGGATCGCCGCAGTCGGCGCGAGAACGGCCAGCGCGCCCAGCGCCGACAGAACCGGGGGCGACATGAGGCGCTGCACGATGACGCGAATGCGAGACCTAAGCATCTCCGTCTCGCACGACGTAACCGGCGCCGCGAACGGTGTGGAGCAAGGGCCGCGGGAAGCCTTTGTCGATCTTGGAGCGCAGTCGCGATACGTGCACGTCGATCACGTTGGTCTGCGGATCGAAGTGATAGTCCCAGACATGCTCGAGCAGCATGGTGCGGGTGACCACCTGCCCCGCGTGGCGCATGAGATATTCGAGCAAACGAAACTCGCGCGCCTGCAACGGAACGACTTCCCCGCCCCTCGTCACCTTGTGGCTCAGCCTGTCCAAAACCAGATCACCGACGGCATAGCGCGTGGTCTGTGTTTCGGGCTCGGCACGACGACCGAGCGCTTCGACGCGGGCAAGCAACTCCGAAAAAGCGTAAGGCTTGGTCAGGTAATCGTCGCCGCCGGCTCGCAGCCCCTTTACACGATCATCGACAGAACCCAGAGCCGAGAGGATCAAGGCCGGTGTTCGGTTGGCCTCGGCGCGTAAGGTCTCAATGATGGACAGGCCGTCGCGCTTGGGCAACATGCGGTCGACGACAAGCACGTCGTAGGCGCTATCACGCGCCATGGCTAGGCCGGTTTCACCATCCGCGGCGGTGTCGGCCGGATGGCCGCTTTCCTTAAGTGCCCGGACAAGAAATTGTGCCGTCTCGCGGTCGTCCTCGATGACCAGAACACGCATGGTTCGCTCGCCCTTCCAATCCGGTGAGACGGTTGATGGCCCCAAGGCGGACGCCTCGGGGCCATCACTGCTGTTTAGCGGGCTTTATGACACTCTGTTTGTCGCATTTTTTCCGCGGTCAGCCGGAACCCGCTTAGCCGGGGAACGTTCCGATCAACCTTTTTTGAGCTGCACTGCCACGAAGCGGGTCTGATCGCCGCTCCGAACCCGAAGCAGAAGCGCACGACGCCCAAGTTTGCTCGCCTCGGCGAGCCCCTTGGCGACGTCCTCGGCGGTCCCGACCGGCTGGCTGGAGACTTCGATGATGACGTCGCCGGCACGCAGCCCCTTGAGCGCTGCGTCGGAGCTGTTATCGACCTCGACGATGGCGACACCATCACGCCCGCCTTTGCCGGCACTGAGCTTGAGGCCGATGACGTCGAGGTCCGTCGTTATTGCAGGCTTTGGCGTGACGTCGGCCTTGGCCGGTGTCGATACCGGGCCATTGGCATCCTTGAAGTCACCGAGCTTGACGGCAATCTTCTCTTCCTTGCCACCGCGCAGGACGACAACGTCAGCCGTCACGTTCGGCGCGAGGGCGGCGACGCGGCGGGCAAGATCGCGGCTGTCGGCGACCTTGTCGCCATTGACAGTGAGGATCGTGTCGCCATTTTTGAGGCCAGCACGGGCGGCGGGGCCATCGGCCGTCACTTCGTTGATAAGGGCGCCGCGCGTTTCGCCAAGTCCTAGGCTGGCGGCGGTGTCTTCGTCGACATTCTGGATCTTGACGCCCAACCAGCCGCGACTGACCGAGCCGGACGTGCGAAGCTGGTTGACGACCTCGTTGACCGTTTTGGCAGGCACCGCAAAGGCGATCCCGACGCTGCCGCCCGACGGGCTATAGATGGCGGTATTGACCCCGATGACCTCGCCGTCGAGGTTGAAGGTCGGTCCGCCCGAGTTGCCCCGGTTCACGGCCGCGTCAATTTGCAGGTAGTCGTAAGGGCCAGAGCCAACATCACGAGCCAGGGCCGAGACGATGCCGGCGGTGACCGTGCCGCCGAACCCGAACGGATTGCCGACCGCGATCACCCAGTCGCCGACGCGGGGATCTTTCGGCGCCAGTTTGACGAATGGGAACTTGCGGCTGGGCGCCTTGATCTTGAGGAGGGCGATGTCGGTGCGCTGGTCGGTGCCGACGAGTTCGGCGTCGACCTTGGCGGTCTGGTCATCGAAGCTCAGCTGGATCTTAGTTGCGTTCTCGATCACGTGGTTATTGGTCACCACGTAGCCGTCTTCGGAAATCACGAAGCCCGAGCCCTGTGC
Source organism: Hyphomicrobiaceae bacterium (assembly GCA_025359005.1). Lineage (GTDB taxonomy): Bacteria > Pseudomonadota > Alphaproteobacteria > Rhizobiales > Hyphomicrobiaceae > JABFRJ01. The sequence goes on from JANYHP010000431.1 coordinate 7,832, forward strand.
GAGCGACGGAGGATTGGCGCCGCCTCCGCCCTGCCCACGCGGCAGGTTCTTGAAGAACTCGTTGAGCGGATGATCCTCAGGCAGGCCGGGAATGCCGCTGAACGGCTGGTCAGGCGCCCGACCACGCGGCCCGCCCTTCGGGCTGGCTTGCGGCGCCTGGGCGACCTTGGGTCCGCCACCGACAACGTGGATGCTGACAACGGAACCCTTCACGCGCTCGACGATATCGGCGAACGTCAGCGGGGCGCGCCCGATGGCGCCGTTTGGGGCAAGCTGGGCATGGGCCGGCGGCGGCGTGGCCAGCCCGGAAAACGCCATCGTCGTGGCGACGGCCATAGCGGCAACAGCCGGGCGAAGGCTGAGTGCGCGGCGCGACGGGGACAGTGATCTGGACATCGAGGGCTCCTGTGGGACTGGACAACGGTCGGCGGCAGACGAAAAGGGCTGGACGCGGGGCGCATGTTTCAGAGACAAGCTGCAAGCCGGCCGATCGGTGCTGATAGAGTATCGGTTAAGCGATGCTGCCTTACGGCGGCCTTTCGGCGGCATTAAAAGTTTGTAATAGTTCAACATCGTTTAAAGATTCGAGGATCATGCATGCGACGGCTGTGGCCACGGTCAGGGCTGGCGCGGGGTGCCATAGAAGCAGGGCTTGCGGCGACGATCGCTCTTGCTTTTTCGGCGGAGCGATCCATGGCGCAACGCGCGCCCGGTACCGAGGCGCGCTGGCAACCGGTCGCTGTTTTTGGCAGCGATGATCGCGTGCCGCTGCCACCGCGCCTGATGCCGCTCAGAGAGAAAATCGGTGTTCTGTTCAACATCAGGCAGCGCTCGATATGTTCGGCCTTCTGCGTCGACGCCGCGACGATCGGCACAGCCGCCCACTGCCTGTTCAAAACGGCTGGGGAGAGGCCGCCACGGCTCGCCGATTTCTGGTTCGCACGCAACTATGACGCGGTGCACGACTATGCGCGCATCGCCGGCTACGACAAAGGTTCGGCGGCGCAGAACATAATCGCTGGCGGCGCGGCGCTGTCGACAACCCCGCCGATCGATGCCACCAAGGACTGGGCGTTCGTGCGACTATCACGGCCGGTTTGCAGCAAAGGCGGACTGGAGGTCGAGGTTGTGCCGGTCGAACAGATCATGCGAGAGGCAAAAGCAGGCCACGTCTTCCAGATCTCGTATCACAAGGATTTCAAGCAGTGGCAGCCGGCATTTTCAAAGCCGTGCCGCGTGGACCATAGCTTTGGCGGCATTGCGTGGCGGGCAATGGCGGCCGATTTCAACGCACCCGAGCATTTGCTGCTGCACGACTGTGACACAGGCGGCGCTTCATCGGGTTCACCGCTTTTTCTGGACACGCCGCAAGGTCCGAAAATCATCGGCATCAATGTCGGCACGTACGTGCAAACGAAAGCCCTGATCCCGAACCAGAGCACTGACAAGGGCGGTGGGGAGGCAATTGCCAACACGGGCGTCGCAAGCACGGCGTTTGCGGGGAGGCTCGACGCGTTCCGCGGCGCCTACATTCTGTCGGGCGTTGCAGTCCTCAAAGAGTTGCAGGAGCGCTTGCTGAAGGCCGGCTTCTACAGCGGCCCGATCGACGGCAACTACGGCCCCACACTCAAAGGCGCGATCGAAGGTTTCGAGATCGCACATAGTCTGGTGCCTACGGGCCTTGCGAGTGAGGCGGTGCTGGCGCAGTTGCGCGCGCGTGAGCCCTCGGGCGCAAGGAAGACATTGGCGCGATAGTGGACGACAAACCCGGCACGCATACGAACGGTCAAGACTATTAACCACTGGTATCGGTCTTTGATTGCGCGTGCCGACACTGCTAACCCCCAAGGGGGCTACCAAGTGATCGCGCGGAGCCGTAATCGTAAGCCGAGCCCCGCATTGTTCTGACGTGCGGCGCAAGGCGTTTACAATTTCACCGAAATGGATCGCTCCGGTGCCGACAATCGCGCCCGCGCGCTGCTCACCCTGAAGGGCGGCACCTTCGAGGTCATCAAATGAGCACTAAAAGACGCTCCCCCTTTCCTCTGCATTCTCCGCCGGTGGTGACGCGCCACTGGCGGACGTGCGGATCAGATGCGGCGTTAACCATCTGATATACCTGTATTTTACCGGAACATCCTTAATTGCGCGCAAGGCCACTGGCGAGCCCGCCAGCCGACTTTTTGTCTTTTGGGCGGTTGACCTACCCAAAAAGTATTTTCGCGCCCGCAGCACCCCTCCAGACGCATTTTCGAGGCCCTCGGAGCGGTTGTTCTCGCCCTCGATGCCAATTGCGCAGCGACCTCGTCCGGACACCGCAAAAAGCTGGCTGACGCCGCACCTGCATTACGGGACGCGTGAATTCGCCGGGCGCGGCCACAACAGTCGGCGCAGCGATTTGTGCGCGCCGACGCGCTCGATACATGCCATTGGCAACTGGCCAACGGAAACTGGTGCCGGTTGAGGGGATTGAACCCCCGACCTTCGGTTTACAAATCAGAATTAGGCGATTACTCCGGAGACGTTGTAATTTCTCGTGAGACGAATATTATCATTATAATTTAGAGTATTAACTGATGTTTTGTGTTTTTCTTGATTTCATGCGATCTCAGGCAGCATCACGATTTTAGGCCACCGTTAGGCCACGAGAGGCCAAAAATGAGTGAATGTCGCCCGACAAACCGTTGGTCGGTGTTCGTTTTTGGTGGCCTACGGGCCTCGCCGACCTACAATGGATTTTAAGCCATGCCACGCAGCTCAAGTCGCATCGTCAGCAATGCGCAAGAAGCTACAACAGCCAAGGCGGTCGATGGCCGGCGGACGGCGTTCACCGTCAAGGGCTGTCCAGGCCTCGTGCTTGAAGTCCTGCCTCAGAGTGAGGCGGGCAAAGACCCAGCCAGTTGGCGCTTTATTTACCGCGTCGCGACGGCAAGGGGGCAGTCAAAACGCACCATGTTCATCGGCACGCGTCGCGATTTGTCGATAGCCGAGGCACGCGTCCAAGCTGACACCCTTCGCATTCGCGTGGCCAAGGGGGACGATCCTGCTGTTGCCGCAGCGGACACGGTTGAGACGATGACCCTGCGTGAACTGTTCGAACGCCGGCATAAGCTGGACGGAAAGCCTAGTGCCGCAACAATGACGGAGTATCGACGGCTAGTGTTTTCCAATGCGACGAAACTTCTGGACCTGCCTGTTGATGCCATCACTGACGTTCACGTGGCTCGCATCCTCGACACAGCGGCAGAACGCTCACCGCATCAGGCCGACAGAACGCGGGACGCCTTGCGCAGCACTTTCCGCTGGGGCATTGGGCGTAAACTCGTGAAAGCCAATCCGGCCACGGGGCACGACAAACGCGCCATCGAAATTCCACGCGCCCGCCGTTACACGGATGCAGAGGTCGGGCTTATCGTTGCGGCAATTGGCGAACTGCCGAAACCGATGTCGACGATCTTGATGTTGCTGCTGCTGACAGGCCAGCGACTGTCGATGGTGGCTGGAGCACAAGTTTCCGAACTTGACCTCGCCCAAGCACTTTGGACGATTGCTGGCGACACGTCCAAGGGCGGTCGGCGCATCAAGGGGCGCATGAAAAAAGGCCTTGAGCAGACTGTGCCACTTTCTCAGCACGCCCAGCAATTATTCACGCAAGCGCTTGAGGGCGCGCGAGATGGCTTTGTCTTTCCGGCCGACGTCAGCCGAGTGCCGCACCATCGCGAGGGGCCGAGAACACCGAGCATCAACTCGCAGAGTGTAACGCGCGCGATGGCCCGGCTGTTGGTGCGATTGACCATCGACGACGGCAATACCCATGATTTCCGGCGCACGATCGCTGCCTGGTTGTCGGAGCGAGAAGTCCGGCCCGACGTAATCGACGCGATCCTGGCGCACAAGCCGAAAGACGTGGGTAGCATCCACTATCAAAAGCGCGCGCCGCTCACTCTGATCCGCACCGCGCTCCAACTCTGGGCTGACCACATCACGAACTTACAGAAGCGTTCAATGCAGTCGCTGCAATCACATCAGGCCAATGCCTCTTGACCTGCGACCCTGGCGCGCTCGCATGGCATCACTTTAACGCGTCCGAAAACGTTGCTTCGATCCGCGTCACCTCGTCCCGTGTCAACATGGCGAACTCGTTCGTGCGGGCGCGCTGCGAGAGGCGGCCGGCGTTCTGGCTGAGGAAGCGGAACAGCAAGTCAATCGTACGTTCCGGCATGTCGACGATTTCGCCGACGGCGGTTCGGAATGCGTCGTAGCGGCGGAGGTAGTCGGCTTCCGCCGGGATGTCTTGCTCGACAGTCTGTTGCACACAGGCGAACAGGAACTCGGCCTGCGCCGTCGCATC
>JANYHP010000435.1 GCA_025359005.1 Hyphomicrobiaceae bacterium
TTGGATGAGGTCGGCCACCATGACGATGAGCAGGTCGTGCTTCTGCGCGAACTTCTCCAGATCGGGCATGCGCGCCATGGTGCCATCGTCGTTCATGATCTCGCAGATCACGCCGGCCGGCGTCAGCCCGGCCATGCGTGCAAGATCGACGCTTGCCTCGGTGTGGCCGGCGCGGACCAGCACGCCGCCGTCACGCGCCACCAGCGGGAACACATGGCCCGGAGATACCAGGTCGCGATGGTCCTTGCTCGGATCGATGGCGGTGCGGATGGTATGCGAGCGGTCGGCAGCAGAGATGCCCGTCGAAATGCCCTCTTTGGCCTCGATCGACACGGTGAAGGCGGTGCCCATGCGCGTGCGGTTGGTGCGCGCCATCGATTCGAGGCGCAGCGCATCGGCACGTTCTTCGGTGAGTGCGAGGCAGATGAGCCCGCGGCCGAAGCGGGCCATGAAGTTGATCGCGTCGGGCGTGGCCATCTGCGCGGGAATGACCAGATCGCCTTCGTTCTCGCGATCCTCGGCATCGACCAGGACGACCATGCGACCGTTGCGCAAATCTTCAATGATCTCCTCGGTGGCGGAAATGAAACCGCGGCCCTCGGAGTACTCCACGCGCTTGAGCTGTTCAGTCACGATCGATGCTCCATCAAGCGCGCCACGTAGCGCGCGAACAGATCGATCTCAAGATTGACGAGATCACCCGCCGTTTTGCGCCCCCATGCCGTATAGGTCAAGGTATGGGGGATCAGGTTCACGCCAAACCGGTTACCGGCCACCTCGTTGACCGTAAGCGACGTGCCGTCCAGCGCCACGGAGCCTTTTGGCGCAATAAAACGGGCCAGATCGCCAGGGACCTCGAAGTTGAAGCGCCGGCTTTCGCCATCGGGCTGGATGTCGGTGATCCGCACCACGCCATCCACATGCCCCGACACGATGTGGCCGCCCAACTCGTCGCCGGCTTTCAGCGCCCGCTCCAGATTGACGGCCCGGCCGGGTCGCCAACTCCCGAGCGTGGTTTTCGACAGCGTTTCGTTCGACACATCCAGTGTGTAGCTGCAGCCGCCGTTTTCGGGCTTGATCGACGTCACGGTCAGGCAACAGCCGTCGTGCGCGATCGATGCCCCGAGTGCAATCGTCGCCGGGTCGTAGTGCGACCGCACGATGAAGACGCCGCCATTGCGGGCGACCACTTCGCCGACGTCCGTGATGATGCCGGTGAACATTCTGCCGCCCGCTCGGTGGAGACTACTTCAGCGCATCTTTCACGATGGCGCCGACTTTGCCGAAATCCATCTGGCCGGCGTAGGCGGCCTTCAGCGCGGCCATCACCTTGCCCATGTCCTTGGGGCTCGCGGCGCCGGTCTCCGCAATCGCTTTGGCAACGGCGGCCTTCGTGTCGGCCTCGCCCATCTGCTGGGGCAGGTAGCTTTCGATGATGGCAATCTCGGCGAGTTCGCTCGCCGCCATTTCAGGCCGTCCGCCGTTGGCGAATTGCTCGGCCGAGTCGCGGCGCTGCTTCACCATCTTGGCGAGGACGTTGATGATCGACGCGTCGTCGATGGGATCCTTGCCGGCCGGCCGCGCCTCGATATCGGCGGCCTTGATCGCCGACGTCATCAGGCGGATCGTCGATACCTTGAGCTTTTCACCGGCCCGCATCGCATCCTTGAGCTCGGCCGTCAGTCGATTGCGGAACATTCGTCGTCTCCTGTGCGAAGCGCGCTTCTTAGGACCATTGGCTGTCCCGCGCAACGCCTGGGGGCGCCCCGAATCGGCTCGACGCTATCCGCCCTTCGCGTCGAAGCGATGCAACTCGTGGCCGTGCTTGAGCAACCAGGCTCTGGCGACGTCCATTTCCGGCATCGTCTTGCGCACCAGCGCCCAGAAGCGGGGGCCGTGGTTCATTTCAGCCAGATGGGCCACCTCGTGCGCCGCCACGTAGTCGAGCACGATGGGCGGCGCCAGGATCAGCCGCCACGAAAAGGAGAGCATGGCCGATGTCGAGCAGGATCCCCAGCGGCTGCTCTGGTCGCGCACCGACAGCCGCTTCACGCGCAACCCGAGGCGACCGGCATGATAGGCCACGCGTGCATCGAGATCGCGCCGGGCCTCGGCGTACAACCAATCGCGCAACCGCCTTGGCGCGTTGACTTCCGCGCCCTTCACGGCCAGCACCCCCATGCCGGACTTGTGCACTTCGAACTCGACCACCGCGCCACGCCGTGTGGGACCCACGAACTTGACGATGTGATCGGTGCCGCGCAACGGCAGGATCACCCCGTCCTCGAACAGGATTGGCGTCGGCAAGGCATGCAGGCGCGACCGCACCCAATCCAGATGCCGGTTCACAAACAGGCCCGCCTCGTCGATCTTGCAGCGCAGCGGCACCGTCACGATCACGGCACGCCGTGTCTGGTTGACGCGGAGGGTAAGCCGACGCGCGGCCCGATGCCGTCGCACCTCGACCGGCACGTCGAGCCCCGAGATGGCCAGCGCGATCGTCCGCGGATTTGGCGACGGCTGCGCCGGTGTGCCCGATTTGGATTTGCCCGCGAGCGTCTCCGACCGACCAACGCCTCGCGGCGCCTTCGCGGTCATCGTCGTCGATTTCGGCA
>JANYHP010000464.1 GCA_025359005.1 Hyphomicrobiaceae bacterium
CGACGCGCGCGGCCATCGAAGCCCTGCTGCCCGACTTCATCGGCGAGATCATGCAGACGCCGCCCCAGTTCTCGGCCATCAAGGTCGACGGCGCGCGCGCCTACGATCTCGCCCGCGACGGCGAGACTGTCGTGCTCGAACCGCGCCCCGTCACAATCGATGCCCTGCGCATCGAGGCCATGCCGGATGCGGACACCACCGTCTTCGTCGCCGAATGCGGGCGCGGCACCTACGTGCGCGCCATCGCCCGCGATATGGGCCGTCGGCTTGGCTGCTACGGCCACGTGGTGGAACTGCGCCGCACCCGCGTCGCTGGCTTCGACGAGGCCATTGCGGTGACGCGCGACGCGCTGTTCGCCGCCGCCGACAGTGGCGATCCGCACGCGCTGCAGGCCCTGTTGCAACCGACCGAGGCGGCGCTCGACAGCATCATCGGCGTGCCCGTCAGCTCCGATGACGCAGCGCGCCTGCATCGCGGCCAGTCCGTTCTCATGCGCGGCCGCGACGCGCCCATCATGGCCGGCGAAGCCTACGCCATCTGCAAGGGCCACCTGATCGCGCTCGGCACCATCGACAAAGGCGAATTCAAGCCCACGCGCGTCTTCAACTTCGGGTGAGGACGTCAAGCGGAGCGCTGCGTCCTCACCCAAGCCGCTCGCGGAAGGCGTCGTAGCCGTAGCGCTTGATGACGCGATAGGTCCCGTCGGCGTCCAGCACCGCCATGTCGGGCAGGGGCGTGCCGTTGAACGTGGTGTTCTTGACGAACGAATATTGCATCATGTCGCCGAACACGAGTTTGTCACCGACCGCCAGCGGCGCTTTGAACGAATAGGCGCCGATCACGTCGCCGGTCATGCACGTCTTGCCGCCGAGCAGATAGTCGTGGCCGAGCACCCCCGAGGGCCCCGCGCCCAGAAGCGGCGGCGTATAGGGCACTTCCAGCACGTCCGGCATGTGCGTCGACGCCGACGCATCAAGGATCGCGATCCGGGCGACGTTGTGGTGGAAGCCGATCACGGACGCCACCAGATAACCCGCGTCCACCACCAGTCCAGCGCCTGGCTCCAGCACGACCTCGACGCCGAACTCGGCACGGAACGCTTTGACCGCCGCGATCAGCTTGCCCACGTCGTAGCCCGGCTTGTTGACGAAATGCCCGCCGCCGAAGTTGACCGTCTTCACACGCCGCACATAGGCGGCGAAATTCTGCGCCACGTGCGCGATCAAGCCCACCGAGCCATCATGCAGGCTCTCGCACAGGCTGTGCGCGTGAAAAATGTCGATCTCGCCCCATGGCAGCTGGTCGATCTCGGCGGCCGTCGTGCCAAAGCGCGAGTTGGGTGCGCACGGATCATAGAGCGGGCCGCCCAAGGTGGCGTTGGAATAACCGGGATTGATGCGCGCCCCGACCTTGACGCCCGGCCGTGTCCGCGCCGCCGCACCATGCCGCGCCATCTGCTCGGGTGAATTGAAATAGATGTGGTCGGCGATGTCCGCCAGCCGCGCCACCTCGCCCGGCGCGTAGGCCGGCGCATACACGTGCACTTCCTTGCCAAACTCTTCCCGCCCCAGCCGGGCCTCGTACTCACCGCTTGCCGTCGTGCCGTCGAGATGAGCACGCATCAGCGGAAAGGCCGCCGGAAACGCAAACGCCTTCGTCGCCAGCAGCACCTTGCAGCCAGCCTCCCGCCGGATGCGATCCGCCGTCGCCATGTTGCGTGCCAGCGCCGCCGCATCCAGCACGTAAGCCGGCGTCGCCACATCGGCGGGCAGCGGCGGCAGCACTGCGCGGCTCATGTCAGGGGTGGTCTGTGACGACGTCATAGGCAGCTTCCTTGCAATGCGAACGCCGCACGGTGCGGCGATGGATCGTCGTCCATTGCCACCATTCCGTGACAGGCCGTGCTCATGACAGACCTTGGTGGGTGCGCCAAACATCTGCGGACACGTCACGCTGCCACGCCGGCCGCGCCGATATGGCATCTTCGAACGCGCACTTCCAGCGGCTGGAAATGGTCGGTGCCCTCTCCGTCCATGCGCCGGCTGCACGGACGTTGCATGGACAGTGCCTGAAAATACCGCCACAAGCATAATACGCCAAGCGTCATCAACCCAACGCGCGCGCACGTTTCCGAGGATTGCAGTTTACGCCGATGCCAACCTATCGCCTCCACTACTTCCCCGAGTCCGGCAACAGCTACAAACTCGCGCTGATGCTGACGCTCTGCGGCCAAACGTTCACGCCTGTCTGGACCGATTTTGGCGGCGGCGTCACG
>JANYHP010000488.1 GCA_025359005.1 Hyphomicrobiaceae bacterium
GCCCCATTCGCCGCCAAGCCCGATGCCTTGCGCGATGCGGAACACGAGCAGCAGCAAGGGCGCTGCGATGCCGATCTGATTGTAGGTCGGCAGCAGGCCGATCGCCACGGTGGCAACGCCCATGATCAACAAGGTCATAACCAGCATGCTTTTGCGACCGATGCGGTCGCCGAAGTGGCCGAAGATCACCCCGCCCAGCGGCCGCGCGACGAAGCCGACTGCGAACGTCGCGTACGCCAGCAGCGTCGAGACGACTTCGTCGCCGGCCGGGAAATACAGCTTGTTGAAAACGATGCCGGCGACGACGCCATACAGGAAGAAATCGTACCACTCGATCGTCGCACCGATCAGGCTGGCGGCGACGACACGGCGCACGCTTTGCTCCGTCGGCGTGGTATCGACTGTCCCGGACGAAGACATTGTGTGCCATCCCGCAGCAATTTGAAGCCAAGCGCCGGAAATGGCACTGTGTTCAGAACGACAGTGCAACGTCCGCGCCAAGCCCAGAACGGCAGATTTCAGTGGGCCAGCGCTTTCTTCTTCCACAGTTCCCAGGGGCGGGCGGAGATGACCTCGTTGACCTTGTCGGCCTTAGCGCCCTCTTCCGCGTCCAGCGTGGTGTAAGGCCCGCCCAACTGGATGGCCTGCAACTGCATGCGCGCATTCACCTCCGTATAGACCGCGCGAAATACCGCCAGCGGCAGGCTCGGCCCGGTCATGACGGCGCCGTGGCCGCGCATCAGCGCGACGGGTTTGTCACCGAGGCTGGCAGCCAACGCACGACCGAGCGCGCCATTGCTGACGAGCATGTCGGTCATGGCGGGCGCGCCGCTGCCTGTTTTGCGGATCTCGAACACGGGCACACCCTGGGCGAGGAACGCTGAATTGTGGAACATGGCCTTCATGGGCACGCTCGAGACCGAGAACGGGATCAGCGACGGCGCGTGCGCATGCACGACGGCCTTCACATCAGGCCGCGCGCGATAGATCTCGGCGTGAATGAAGCGCTCCAGGAACAGCGTGCGGCCGTTCGCCGTGATGCCGATGCCGTCGAGGTCGTGCTCGACGATGTCGCCGGGCGTAACAAGCGCCGGCGCCAGCGAGCGCGACATCAGAAATCGTGTGGGATCGGCGGGGTGCCGGACGCTGACATGGCCGAAGCCGTCGAGCACACCGAGGTCGACCAGAATGCGGCCCGCGGCGACGAGATCGTCAAGCAGGCTCGCATCGACGACGCCGGCTGATGGCGCAGTCGTCGTGGCAGCCGGCGGCGTCTGCGCGGCGACGGGCTCAGAATAATGGCCGAGACAGCCGAGCGCGACAAGCGCCGCTGCCAGCTGGTGCTTGAACTGCGAGGTCCCAATGGGCATGCGATACTCCCCGTGCACCCCGCCATAGTTTTACCCACCGCAACTCAGGGCACGCTTGCGGCAGTTCTTTTGCTCGTTACCGCTCAGAGCCCCGCGCGTCCAGCGACCTTGAGCGCGAAGGCGTAGTCCAGCGCGATCTCGTGCAATTGCTCGAAGCGGCCCGACGCGCCGCCGTGGCCGCCGGCCATGTTGATCTTGAGGACGACGAGATCGGTGCTGGTGTTCAATTCGCGCAATCGTGCGACCCACTTGGCCGGCTCCCAGTAGGTGACGCGCGGATCGGTCAGTCCGCCGTAGGCGAAGATGTGCGGATAGGCCTTGGCGGCGACGTTCTCGTAAGGCGAATAGCTGGCGATCAGCTCGAAGTCCGATTTCGAGGTGATGGGATTGCCCCACTCGGGCCACTCAGGCGGCGTCAGCGGCAGCGTGCCATCGAGCATGGTGTTGAGCACGTCGACAAAAGGCACGTCGGCGATGATGCCGAGGAACAGGTCCGGCGCCATGTTGGCGACGACCCCCATCAGCATGCCGCCAGCCGAGCCGCCGTTGGCGACGATGCAGCCACGGCGCGTAAAGTTCTGCGCCACGAGATATTCGCCGGCCGCGATGAAATCGGTGAACGTGTTGAGCTTGGTTTCCTTCTTGCCGCCCGTGTACCAGCGATAGCCCTTGTCCTTGCCGCCGCGGATGTGGGCGATGGCATAGACGAAGCCGCGATCGACCAGCGACAACCGTGTCGTCGAAAACGACGCCGGGATCGAGATCCCATAGCTGCCATAGCCGTAGAGGAGCAGCGGGGCCGAGCCATCGAGCGGGGTGTCGCGCCGGTAGAGAAGCGACACGGGGACAAGTTCGCCGTCGCGCGCCGGCGCGAATACACGGCGCGTGATGTAATCGCCGGGCGTGTGCCCGCTCGGCACCTCCTGGCGTTTGCGCAGGGTGCGTGCGCGGGTGGGGATATCGTAGTCGTAGACCTCGCTCGGCGTGGTCATCGACGAATAGGAGAAGCGCAGCGTGACCGTGTCGTATTCGTAGCCGGCGCTCATGCCGAGGCTGTAGGCCTCTTCGTCGAAGGCGATGGCGTGTTCGGCCCCGCTCTCCCAGTCGCGAATGACGATGCGTGGCAGGCTCTCCTCGCGCTCGAGCCGGATGAGGCTGTTCTTGAGGGCGACGGTTTCGAGGATCAGGCGGCCGGGCTTATGGGAGACGAGTTCGCGCCAGTTGCCTTCCGCCGGATCGGCGACGGGCGCGGTGACGATCCGGAAATCCTCGGCGGCGCCAGATGGGCCCGCGGAATTGGTGGTGATGACCAGGTCGTCGCCGTGGTGCTCGATGGCGTACTCGTGCCCGAACCGGCGTTTGGCAATGAGGCGCGGCGGCAAGTGCGGCGCCTCGGCGTCGATCAGATAGGCTTCGTTGGTCTGATGGTCGTGGACGTCGAGAATGATGAAGCGGCCGGACTGTGTCTTGCCGATGCCGACGTAGAACCCCTTGTCCTCCTCCTCATAGATGAGCACGTCCTCGGTGGAGTGGGTGCCGAGCACGTGCCGCCAGACGGTGAGCGGCCGATGGTTGAGCTTAGCAGTGATCGGCACGCGGCCCTGGTGCTTGCGATCCTGGCGAGCGTAACCGAAGTACGGAATGACCGCGGTGATGCGATTGGCGGAAGCGCGGCGCAAAGCGTCGCAGATCACCAATAGCTCCATCAGGAAGTCATTGCTGGTAGTCGGCTGCACGACGAAAATATCGGCGCCACGCACGTCGTCTTGGATCTCAACCTTGATTTCGCCGTCAGGAAAACGGCCGCAATGCATCTCTCCCAACGGCATGCCTAAATGGTCGGCGATAGCCTGGGCGAGCGGACGATTTGCGTTGCCAGAGAAGATGCGCATAG
>JANYHP010000517.1 GCA_025359005.1 Hyphomicrobiaceae bacterium
TGGAACAGGCGACTTTCCGGAAAATTGAAGCTCTGCGGATCACGCAGCGGACCCTGCACCATCAGGCCCAGCAACAGGATGGCCACGTACACCAGCATCAGGCTGGTCAGGATTTCGTTGGTTTTGAAGCGCGTGCGCAGGAATGCCGGGATCGCCGCCCAGGCAATGCCGCCGAGCGCGCCGGCCAGCATCATCAACGGCAGCAGCAAGATGCCACCGCCCGGATAGGCGAACAGCGCGACGCTGCCGCCGGCCAGTGCGCCGATGGTGAATTGGCCTTCCGCGCCGATGTTCCAGACGCCCGCTCGAAAGCCGAACGCCAAACCCGTCGCGATCAGGATCAGCGGCGTCGATTTCACGGTCAGCTCGGCGATGCCACGCAGACTGGTGAGCGGCGTCACGAAGATTGTCGCCAGCGCTTGCAGCGGGTTTTTGCCGAGCGCCCAGAACAGCACCAGGCCGGCCACCAGGGTCAGTGCGAACGCAATAAAGGGCGTCGCAATCAGCATGGCGCGAGACGGCTCGCGCCGCAGTTCGAGGGCGATGAGGGAACTAGACATGAGCAGGCTCCGATGCGGCCGCGCTGCGCGCGTGCGTGCCCCCCATGGCGCGGCCGATGGCTTCGACGGTGAGGTTCCCGACGGGTTGCGCCTCCGTCAGGCGTCCGCCGGCGATCACACCAATGCGCGTGGCAATCTGGAACAATTCGTCGAGATCCTGGCTGATGACGACGACGGCTGCGCCGTGTTCCGCCAGGCCGAGCAGCGCCCGGTGGATGGCCGCCGCCGCGCCCGCGTCCACGCCCCAGGTCGGTTGGCTCACAATGATGACGCCGGGCGCGGTCAAAACCTCCCGGCCGATGACAAATTTCTGCAGGTTACCGCCCGATAAGCTGCGTGCCGCGTGCTCGATACCAGCCGTCCGGACGTCGAACTTCGCAACAATCTCGGTGGCGCGCGCGCGCGCCGCACTCCAGTCGATCAGCCCCGCGCGCGACAGCGTGCGTGACGCCAGCAGCACATTTTCCGTCAACGACAACCCCGGCACCGCGCCATGGCCGAGCCGCTCCTCCGGCACGAAGGCGCAGCCGAGCCCGCGCCGTTCGATCGGGCCCATGAGTCCCGTCGCGCGACCGTCAACGACAATCCCGTCTTCGGTTGGCGCCGTCCGCTCGCCGATCAGCGCCTCCATCAGCTCCGTCTGCCCGTTGCCGGCGACCCCGGCAATGCCGAGCACTTCGCCGCCGCGCACTTCGAACCCGATATCGGCGAGCGCCACCCCGAAGGGCGATGCCGCCGGCAGCGACAGGCTCTTTACGGCGAGCCGCACCGCACCGACCTGACCCGTTGACCGCTGCGGGGGCGCAAACGTCGTGCCGATCATCAATTCAGCCAGACTGCGGGCGCTCTCGTCGCGCGGAATGCAACTGCCCACAATCCGGCCCGCGCGCAGCACGGTCGCCCGATGGCACAGCGCCCGGATCTCTTCGAGCTTGTGCGAGATGTAGAGGATCGACCGGCCCTCGCCGACCAGCGTGCGCAGCGTTTCAAACAGCGTGTCCGCTTCCTGCGGCGTCAGCACCGACGTCGGCTCGTCCATGATAATGAGGCGCGGGTTCTGCAACAGGCAGCGGACGATCTCGATGCGCTGGCGCTCGCCGACCGAGAGTTCGCCGACGCGACGGGCCGGAGCAATCTCGATGCCGTAGCCGCGCGAGACCGCGACGATGCGCTGGGCGAGATCGTTGCGCGCGACATCGGCCGGCAGTCCGAGCGCCACGTTCTCCTCGACGGTGAGCGCCTCAAACAGCGAGAAATGCTGGAACACCATGCCGATGCCGCGATCGCGGGCATCGATGGGGCGCCGAGGCTCAAACGGCGTGCCGTCGAACGTCATGGTGCCGGCATCGGGCTTGACCAGCCCGTAGATCATCTTCACCAGCGTTGATTTGCCGGCGCCGTTTTCGCCCAGCAGGGCATGGATCTCGCCGGGCGCCACATCGAACGACACGGCATCGACCGCCTTGACGCCGGGGTAGGATTTGGTGAGCCCGTCGATCGCGAGCAGCGCTGACGATGTTGGCCCGACCACACCCACTCCCCGCCGGGTCGTGCCCGACTGCTCCCGTCGATCGCCTCGACACCGGCCGCCCACCAACAAACAGCGGCCCGGATAAGGACACCAGATCAAATCGCCTGTCCAGCATGCCGAAAAACCGTGCAGAAGCCGTCGTGATGGGTGCTCGGCGGAAACGGCATGGCGCGCCGCCCTGCCCGGCGGCCCGAACCGCCCGCGCGAAGCATATTGCGCCGCCGCCTGGAGAACGCTATCCCCTGCGTCAGGGCCGGTTTAGCTCAGCGGTAGAGCAGCGGTTTTGTAAACCGAAGGTCGGGGGTTCAATCCCCTCAACCGGCACCATAAAAACAAAGCAAAATCAAATATTTAAAGAATAGACATCGTAGCTGGTCCGGCTAGAAAATTTGTCGTGGCCTACTGGTGGCCTAAAACAAGCGCTGTCCGTTGGCAGAGTCTAAAGGCAATCAGGTCGATCCCCACAGCTGTGGGGGGAGCCGACTGTAGGATGGGGCGGTGTGCCCGCGTGCGCGCGCTGCAAATCCGCCCGCGTCTGGACCGAACTCGAGGGCCGCC
>JANYHP010000564.1 GCA_025359005.1 Hyphomicrobiaceae bacterium
TGAATTGGCCCGCCCCCCAAGCAAAAACTCGTCGAACGTCTATCAAGTTATGCATTGGATCGCCAGACGCCCGAGAACTTTGTACGGCGCAACAAGCGAAAGGCTCGCTTCGTCCGCAGCTGGCCCAGTCTCCCTCTGTTCTCTTCGTCTGCATCGAGCGGCAGCGGACGTGCCCTGTCAGGGTGCGTCGAGACCAACCGATGGCAAAGTTGGATCATTCACAACACTAAAACCCGCTCAATCCCGCCCCTCACGGCCCCCCGCACGGCGACGACCCAGCACCACCCCCGGCACCGGCACCCGGCTCCAGCGTTCCCGCCTTGATGACCACCAGCTTGCCCGGGTCGATCACCCGCTTGAACGCCGCGCTCACCTGTTGCGCCGTCAGCTTGGCCACTTTCTCGTCGAGGTCTGCCGACCACGCCATCGTCCGCCCATAATAAAGGTTGGACGCCAACGCGCCGACCAGCGCCTGATCGTTACTGCGGCCAACCCGGCGACCACTCAAGAACCCATCGCGCGCCCGCGTCACCTCCACCTCCGTGAACCCCTCCGCCACCGCCCGTTTCAATTCCTCGCACACCGCCGCCTGCAACTTATCCGCAGCCTTCGGCGCATAGCTCGCGCCGATCGTGAACGACGCCGCATCGTTGCGCGCGTTGATCGACAGATTGGACCCCGAGCCGTAACTCAGCCCTTCCTTCTGGCGCAGCCGGTCACCCAACCGCGACGACAGCCCGCCCTGCCCGAAGATGGTGTTGGCCAGCACCAGCGCCGGATATTCCGGATCGCTGTCGCGCATGGCGAAGTTGAGCCGCGCATTGAACGTTGCATTCGCCTGGTCCGGCACCACGATCACGTCATTGCGTGGGCCCGGCGCTGCCTGCGCCACCTTCATCCGCTCATACGGCTGCGGCGTTTTCCAGTCACCCAGCAGCGCCTGCACCTGCGCCTTGATCGCCTCTGGATCAAAACTGCCGACGACGCTCACCTGCCCGTAACTCGCGCCATAGAACGCTTTGTGAAACGCCTGCACCGCCGCGAGCGTCACCGCCTCCAGCCGCGCCCGCTGCTCGACGAGCGGAACCGCGTACGATGGGTGATCCTTCGAATACGCGTTGAAAATCTCGGCCATCCGATTGCCGGCCAGCGCCTGCGGCGACTTCAAGGCCGCCTCGATCCCACGCAGCCGCGCCCGCTTCATCTGGTCGAACTCGTCCGCCGCCAGCGCCGGTGCGCGCAGGCACTCCGCCACCAGCGCCATCACCGCCGCCAGATTGTCCCGCGTCGTCGCAAAATCTGCGGTAACCGCGTTCGCCCCGCCCGAAATCGACAGCGTCGCCTTCAGCCGCACCAACTCATCGGCCAGCGCCCCGCGATTGAGCCGCGTCGTCCCCTTACTCAGAAGATCCGCCAAGACCGCCGGCGCATCACCTTTGCCCATCAGCGTCGCAGCACTGCCGAACCGCAGCCGGATTTGCCCATGCACGCGATCGCCGCGCGTTTGCTTCGGCAGCAACGCCAACTGCAACCCCGCAGGCAACGTCACCGTCGTCGTGCGCCGGTCGATATTGTCCGGGCTCGGATCGAAGTCCTCGCCCTGGCTCACCGCAGCCCCACCCACGTAGTCCTTCAGCACCAGCGCCGGATCGACCCGCGGCGCGATGATCGCCCGCTCCGGCGCGTCCGTCGGCAGGAACACCCCGACCGTCCGATTGTCACGCTTGAGATATTGCAACGCCACCCGCTGCACGTCGTCCGTCGTCACCTTGGCGACGGCATCCCGCCCCCAGAACAGCAACCGCCAGTCACCATCCGCCACCGGCGTCGTCATCGCCAGCACCATCCCTTGCGTATCGGCCCTCAGCGTCTCGAACCGTGCCGCAGCGACCGCCTTCGCCCGCTCCACTTCCGCAGCCGTAACCGGTTCCGCCGCAAACCCGCCGATCACCACCAGCATCGCATCCCGCACCACGTCCGGGTTGTCCTGCTTGCGCATCTCGGCGCTCAATTCCAGCCAGCCCGGATCATACCCGATGTACCAATCCGCCGACGCTGACGTCGCCTTGCCCGTCTCCACCAGCCGTTTGTGCAGCCGCCCGTTCGGCGCCGTGCCGAGCACGCTGCCCAGCACTTTCAACGCCGCCGCATCCGCATGCGCCGACGCGACGATCCGATGCGCCACATAAACGATCGGCGCCTCGCCCGTCCGCCGCACGATAACCGTCCGCTCGCCGGTCTGCGTCGGCTCCACCGTATATTGCGGCTCGATGGTCCGCGTCGGCTTCGCGATCACGCCGAACTTTTCCGCGATCAACTTAAGCGTCGCCGCCGCGTCGATCTTGCCACCCACCGCCAGCGTCGCGTTGTCCGGCTGATAGTACGTCCGATAGAACGCCTGCAAACGGTCGATGCTGACATTCTCGATATCGCTGCGGTTGCCGATCGTCGCCCGACCATAGCTGTGCCAGGGGAACATCGCTGACGCCACCGCCTGCCCCAGCACGCGGCTCGGCCGGCTCTCGCCGATCTCGAATTCGTTGCGCACCACCGTCATCTCGGTGTCGAGATCCTTGCGCGCGATATACGAATTGATCATCCGGTCCGCTTCCAGATCGAGCGCCCACGCAAGGTTCTCGTCCGTCGCCGCCACCGTCTCGAAATAGTTGGTACGATCGTAATAGGTCGTGCCGTTAAACACCGCGCCGTGCTCTTTCAGCTCACGCGGAATGTTGGGATGCCGCGGCGTGCCCTTGAACACGAGGTGTTCGAGCAGATGCGCCATGCCCGTCTCGCCATAGACCTCGTGCCGCGAGCCCACCCGATAAACGATATTGACCGTGATCTTCGGCGCCGCCCGATCCGGCAGCAGCAACACCTGCATCCCGTTCGCCAGCGCGTACTCGTCCACTCCTTCGACCGACCGCACATAACTCACCCCCGCCGGCAACACAGTCTTCGGCACCGCGTCCGCGACGGCCGGCACACCCGCCCCACTCGTCCCAGGCGCCAACTGCGCACGCACCCGCGACAACCCCGCGCCGCTCGCAATCACCGTCACCGCGCACAGCACCATGACGCGCGCACGCTGACTGAGCCCAGCACGTCCGCCTGGCGCCATCCACCGCAAACGCCACCTCCATTTCGGCGCGTCAGGGCCACCAAACACCGCGTCTGTCATCGCTCGCTCCCGCATCCGTCCGTGCCCATCACGCGGCCCGCCCACTGTCAGACGTGCGCCACGGCGAAACAACAGCCAACACCACCATCCGCGCACAATAATGGCAAAATAAGAATGGCAGATCAGGCGCGCTCGATGGTCCCCTTTGCCCATTGCCCCCCTGCACGGGGGGCGAGGGCTAGGGTGAGAGGGTCAGGGTAAGGGGCAGCGGCGAGTCGTGAGAGGACGCACACACTGTGGTCGCGTAGCGTGCCCGCCTGTGCTTCCAATGCGTCGCAAGCGGTGATCGTCGATCGACAGTCGGTACAAACCACGAGAAGTTACTCTAACTTACGCGGCAACAAAAGTTGCAGTCGCGGATCGGATAATGTCAGACCCCCTCACCGCCCCCCAAAAATCGCACTCCCCACCCGCACACACGTCGCACCCAAACTCACCGCGCACTCATAATCCGCACTCATCCCCATACTCAAACCTGCAACCCCCGCCTCCCCCGCCAGCGTCCGCAAAAAAGCGAAATGCGGCGCCGGCATATCTTCGGCCGGCGGAATGCACATCAGCCCGGCAATCTCCAACCCAACCGCGTCCCGACACCAACGCACAAACGCCACCGCCTCCTTCGGCGCCACCCCCGCCTTTTGCGGCTCCTCGCCTGTGTTCACCTGCACATACAGCGCCAGCTTTTTACCCTGCTTGGCCATCTCCGCCGCCACCGCTTGCGCGATCTTCGGCCGGTCGATCGTCTCGATGGCGTCGAAAAGCGCCACCGCCTCGGCCGCCTTGTTCGACTGCAACGGCCCGATCAGGTGCAGCACCACATCGGGAAACTCCGCCCTCAGCGCCGGCCATTTCCCCTTCGCTTCTTGCACCCTGTTCTCGCCGAACACCCGCTGCCCCGCCTGAAGCACCGGCCGGATCGCCTCCGCCTCGAACGTCTTCGAAACCGCCACCAGCGTCACCGCCGCCGGCTCACGCTTCGCCTCCCGCGCCGCCGCCGCGATTTTCGCCCGCACCGTTTCCAGCGCCGCCACCGCTCCACCGTGTCCCGTCATCCAAACCTCCAGCCACAGGCTCGAAAACAAACAAAACGAGGGAGGTTCGAGGGGTCACCCCTCGCATGGGGCACGGGGCTATTGCCCCATTCGCGAAGCGACCCGGTGCCACACGCGCCGTAACCCCGAACGCGGTCACCGCGCTTGACCCACCCCACCCTTTCGCGCTCTTTACGCCCCAAACCCGCGATATTCAAAGAGACCGCCATACATGGCCGCCACCCCGCCGAAAGACCACCCCTCCGAACCCGCCCGCGAACGCTACAACGCCGCCGCTGTCGAGCAGCGTTGGCAGCAGGTGTGGGACGAGCGCGAGATCTTCAAGACTGACGAAACGCCGGGCAAACCCAAGTGCTACGTGCTTGAAATGTTCCCCTATCCCTCGGGGCGCATCCACATGGGCCACGTCCGCAACTACACCATGGGCGATGTCCTCGCGCGCTACAAAA
>JANYHP010000631.1 GCA_025359005.1 Hyphomicrobiaceae bacterium
GCAGACGCCGTGCTGCGCGCGAAAGTGATCCGGCTGGGGCGGACGCTGGCGTTCTGCACGACAGAGGTTTCGGAAGCCGGCAGCGACAGGCCGTCGGCCTTTGCAACGGGGACGTTTGCGATCCTGGCGTGATGGAACAACGATGGCGGACGACGGATGGGATGCATCGGCGGAGGCGTGGATCGCAGCGATAGGCGCGCGGGGAGATTTCGGCCGTGAGCATGTACTCGATCCGCTGATGCTCGAACGGGTGTGTCTGGAGCCGGTGCCGCGGGCGCTCGACGTCGGCTGCGGGGAAGGACGGTTCTGCCGCATGCTTAAGGCACACGGAATAGCTGCGGTGGGTGTGGAGCCGACGCAACGGTTGCGCGAGGAGGCGATCCGCCGCGATCCCGAGGGCATCTTTGTCGATGCGCGCGCGGAGGCACTGCCGTTTGCGGATGCGGACTTCGATCTGGTGGTTGCCTACCTGACCTTGATCGACATCGCCGATTTCCGCACGGCTATCGCTGAGATGGCGCGCGTGCTGGTGCCGGGCGGACGGTTGCTGATCGCCAATCTCAACGGGTTCATTTCGGCAAGCCCAGACGGGTGGAGTCGCGACGCGGCGGGGCGGCACCTGCATTACCCGGTCGATCACTATGCCGCCGAGCGCGTCACTTGGGTTTCCTGGTCGGGCATCCGCATCCAGAACTGGCACCGGCCGCTGTCGGCGTATATGGCGGCGCTGCACGACGTCGGCATGATGCTCGAATTTTTCGACGAACCGATGCCGCGATCGGGCCATGCGGAGACGCGGGCACGCTATGCGCGGGCGCCCTGGTTTGTGGTCATGGAATGGCGCAAAACGTCGTGACACCGGAACGCGGTCCACCTGGCTTCACGCGATGAAAGCGCGTTTGCCCATTATTTGTTGCATTTTGTGCACCATGCCGGTGTCGGCTTTGGTGGAAAATACACTCAACGGCTGACGAACCAGTACCCGCACAGAATTGGAGACATCGATGAGCGAGAACGAGACGGCGGCGGCGAAGGCGCTGGTGCAAGCGCAGTTCGGGGCCAATGCGGCGAAGTACGCGACGAGCGCGGTGCATGCCAAGGGTGCGAGCCTTCAGCGGCTGGTGGATCTGGTGCGACCGCGACCGACCTGGGCGGCGCTGGATGTGGCGACCGGCGCCGGCCACACTGCGCTGGCGTTCGCGCCGCACGTGGCACGCGTGATCGCCTCGGACCTTACGCCGGAGATGCTGGTGGAGGCTGAAAAGCTGGCCGCGGCGCGCGGGCTCACCAATCTGACGACGGCTGCGGCAGATGCCGAGGCGCTGCCCTTTGCCGATGGATCGTTCGATCTGGTGACGTGCCGGATCGCGCCGCATCATTTCCCCGACATCGCGTTGTTCGTCAGCGAGGTTGCGCGCGTCCTGAAGCCGGGGGCTACGTTCGCGCTGGTGGACAACGTGGCGCCGGATGGCGAGACGACGCCGGGGTTTACGAAGACGGAGTTGCGCGACGCGGGGCTCGCCTACAACGCGCTCGAAAAGATCCGCGATCCGAGCCACGGCCGCGCGCTGACGACGGCAGAATGGCGCGAGATCGTTTCGGATTCCGGGCTGGCGATCGCGCACGTGGAGCATTGTCCGAAGGCGATGGACTTCACCGGCTGGTGCAAGACCATGAATGTGCCGGCTGCAACAGTGCCGAAGCTTGAGGCGATGCTGGATGAAGCAAGCCCCGCGTTGCAGGCGTTTCTGCAAGCTTCGCGAGATGGCGAGACGCGCGGCTTCGTGCTGGCGGAATTGATCCTGATCGCGCGGAAGGCGGGTTAGGCAACGGCGGCTGTTGACCCACCGGGAGAGGTGCAACGGTCACAGTTGCGAACTGGGGTCACTGGCTCGGCTTGGCGAGATTGTCGATGCCGGCGATGTACCAGTCTTCGGTCTTGACGATGGCCGGGTTCTCGCAGCAGGCGAAGATCCAGCTGTCGACCGCCCAACGCTGGCTGTTGGACTTTTCGATCATCACGGCGGTCCAATGGGTCCAGCCGGCGACGCCACGGGTGTAGTCTTCCTTCGAGAACGGTACGCCGACAGAGTGATGCTTGAGCAGGCCGGCGTGGGCGAGCACGGTGAGATAGCTGGTGGCGTTGTTGGCGGTGTCGACGCAATCTTCCTGCGTGGGGTCGCCGTTGCCTTCGAAATCGTCGCCCGCGCGGTCGGCGACCGTGCCGATGACACGGCCAACACGCTCCTTCATCCAGCCGATGGCATAGGCGGTGCCGCGCCGCTCCTCTTCGGCGGTCGCGGCCTTGGTGCGCCACTTGGCCATGATGGCGGTGAGCTGCAGCACGTCCTCGTCGGTGAAGCGAAAGCGCGTCTTCATCTGGCAGCCATAGGCATGGCACACGTACACTGTCAGCCCGCGGGGCGGCGGCACCTGGAAGCCGATGAAATGCGCCTCGATGCTCGGCAGGCTCGGGTAGGTGCAGCCACCGAGCATGGCGACAGCAAGGATCTGCATGAAGCGGGTCAGGCGGGTGCGCATCGGGAGGCGCTAGCACTGCAGGTGATTCGGAGCTATTGCCTCAGAGACTCAGCTCCACCTGTTTTGCACGCGTTGCTTCACCCCAATGTCCGAGACCAGTCACCAACCCATCCATGTCATCGGCGGCGGCCTCGCGGGGTCGGAGGCTTGCTGGCAGATCGCGCGCGCGGGCGTGCCCGTGGTGCTGCATGAAATGCGGCCGCAGCGGATGACGGACGCGCACAAGTCTGAAGGGCTGGCTGAACTCGTCTGCTCCAACTCGTTCCGCTCCGACGATGCGGCCAACAACGCCGTGGGCCTGCTGCACGAGGAAATGCGGCGGGCGGGGTCGCTGATCATGGCGCAGGGGGACCTGGCGAAGCTGCCGGCCGGCGGCGCGCTGGCGGTCGATCGTGATCAATTCTCGGCCGGTGTGACGCAGGCGCTGGAAGCCGAGCCGCTGGTGACGATCGATCGGGGCGAGGTCGCCGGGTTGCCGCCCGAGGCCTGGGACAGCGTGATCGTGGCCACAGGGCCGCTGACGTCGCCGGCGCTGTCGGAAGCCATTCTGACGCTGACGGGCGAAACGTCGCTGGCCTTTTTCGACGCCATCGCGCCGGTCATCCATCGCGACAGCATCGACATGACGGTGGCGTGGATGCAGTCGCGCTACGACAAGGCGGGGCCGGGCGGCACCGGCGCCGACTATGTCAACTGCCCGATGACCAAGCCGCAGTACGAGGCGTTCATCGACGCATTGCTGGCTGGCGACAAGACCGTATTCAAGGAATGGGAATCCAACACGCCCTATTTCGACGGCTGCCTGCCGGTGGAGGTGATGGCGGAGCGGGGCCGCGAGACGTTGCGGTTCGGGCCGATGAAGCCGGTGGGGCTGGATGATCCGCGCACGGGACGCTGGCCGTATGCGGTGGTGCAGTTGCGGCAGGACAACCAGCTCGGCACGCTGTGGAACATGGTGGGCTTTCAGACCAAGCTGAAACACGGTGAGCAATCGCGCATCTTCCGCATGATCCCGGGGCTGGAAAACGCCGAGTTCGCGCGGCTCGGCGGGTTGCATCGCAACACCTATCTCAATTCGCCCAAGCTGCTGGACGGCGCGCTGCGGTTGAGGGCCGCGCCACGGTTAAGGTTCGCCGGGCAGATCACCGGCTGCGAGGGCTATGTGGAAAGCGCCGCCATCGGGCTGCTGGCGGGGCGATTCGCGGCCGCCGAACGGCTAGGACGCACGCTGTCGGCGCCACCCGTGACCACCGCCTTCGGCGCGCTGCTCGGCCATATCACCGGGGGACACCTGGTGGCCGAAACGGAGGCGGAACGCGAAGCCATGCGCGGGGCACGCTCGTTCCAACCGATGAACGTGAATTTCGGGCTGTTCCCCGACATCGAGGCGCCGAGCGCGGATGCGGACGGTAAGCGGATCAAGGGCAAGGATCGCGGTTTTGCCAGAAAGCGCGCGCTGTCAGCCCGGGCGCTTACCGATATCGGGACGTGGCTGGCTGCAGCGAACGGCCAGTGAGTAGCAGGGTGCGGCACTTGGGCTACGCCTTTTTGGGGTGTACCCAGGGGCGGCTGGAGGGCGTCCGATACGCGACCCGTCCGGATGCCGCGCGATGCCCCGTTACTCAACGCCGTCGACCCTTCACCGCGCCGCCAACCCGGATTACCCGGCACGCTCGCGCGTCGCCGATCGCTGGGGCTGTCGTCGCCTGTGCAGGAGTTCGCCATGAAACATCGAATGCGCACAGCAGGCGTCCAGCTTGACACTTTGCCACGCAAGCGCACGACACTCGGCGGCGGCGCGCGGGTGGTGCAATTGCCCATGCTCGTCGCGCAACCGCTGCCGATGGGACGGGCCGCCGTTCTCCGCGGGCGCCTGCAAGCGTTCGCGTCGGCGCTCAATCCATGGCGCGCGGTGCGGGCATTGGCCGGGTCGACCGAGTTTGCGACGTTGTGTGCGGGCATCTTGTTTACGTTGGCCGTGCAGCAGTGGTTCGCTGCCGGCTCGCGCGACTTGGCGTTGATCGGCGCCGCAACTGCGTCGGAGGCGCCAGTGGCCGCGCCGGCCGCGGACGCCGACGCCGGTACGACGAGCCAGCGCTTGCATTCCGAGTTGGCCGAGGTGCTGGCGATCGAGCCGCGCTCGCCGCTGGGCCGCGCCTCTGCGGGCGTTTCGCGTGACGATGCGTTGGCGCTGGCGGATACCTATCTGCGTGGCGCCAGCGATACGCCGCCCAGTCGCCTCGAAGCGCGCTATTGGCTGAAGTACGCGCTGGCCCCCACGCTGACCGATCCGACACTGCCGTGGGCGCTGAGCCAGCTCGGCTCGATCTACGCAGCCCCCGGTTCCGGCCTTCCGGATTTCAAAGCGGCGAGCGTGCTGTGGCAAGCGGGCGCGGCCCTGGGAGACCCGGTGGCGACGTGCTTCCTGGCGCGCATGCACGAACTGGGCGCCGGCGTCGAGCGCGATCTGGAAACCGCGCGCCGCATCTATTCCATGGCGCTGAAAGCGGGCGGTTGCCCCGGTTTGATCGAAGCCCTGGGACGGCTGGAAAAATGACGCGCGACAGGCTGGCGCTGTTGCGCCCGGCCCGAGCCTGCTAAAGATGCTTCATGTCTGACGCTGCGCACGCGACGCTCGATAAAGCCGAGGTCGACCGGTTCAACGCACTCGCCGCCGAGTGGTGGGATCTGGACGGCAAATTCAAGCCGTTGCACAAACTCGGGCCGGCGCGACTGACGTTCATTCGCGACACCATCCTGGCCGCGTTGACGCCCGCAGCCACCACGGGTCTGCGCGCGTTGGCTGGTCTGAGTGTCCTCGACATCGGTTGCGGCGGCGGTCTGGTCGCGGAGCCACTCGCCCGCCTCGGCGCCCGCGTGACCGGCATCGACCCGGCACCCGACACCATTGCGGCCGCCGCCGTGCACGCGACCGCGCAGGGGCTGGACATCGACTATCGCGCCACGCGGGCTGAGGCGCTGGTCGCCGCCGAGGAGACCTTCGACGTCGTGCTGGCGCTGGAGGTGGTGGAGCACGTGCCGGACGTGGCGGCCTTCCTGGGCGTCGTGGCCGCGCTGGTGCGACCGGGCGGCGTGCTGATCCTGTCGACGCTCAATCGCACACTGAAGTCGTATGCGTTGGCCATCGTCGGCGCCGAGTACGTGCTGCGCTGGCTGCCGGTCGGCACGCATCAGTGGCATCGCTTCGTGACGCCTGAGGAGCTGGCCGATCACTGCCGCGCTTTGGCGCTTGAGCCGCTGCCGCCGCGCGGCATGGTCTACGATCCCTTGGCCGACGTGTGGTCGCTGTCGTCGGATACGGGCGTCAACTATCTGCTGGCTGCCCGGCGGCGTTGACGGCATCACCGTCGGAACGCACCACTTCCGCGACGCGGCGCGCTGCGACCGCTCAATGCACCGACACCAGCTTCAGCCCGATGAGGGATGCGATCAGCATGCCGAGAAAGAACAGCCGCGCGGCCGTCGCCGGCTCGCCGTAGACGACAATGCCGAGGATCGCGGTGCCGAAGGCGCCGATGCCGGTCCACACCGCGTAGGCTGTGCCCATGGGTATATCGCGCGTCGCCAGCAGCAAGCAGACGAAGCTCGCCGTCGCCGCGACGATGAAAATCGCGATGGGCTGGATGCGGGTGATGCTGTCGACGCCCCGCAACGCCGTCGTGAAGCCGATCTCGAACAGACCCGCGAGCAGCAGATAGATCCATGCCATATCGTTTAAGCCTTCCGAACGCGCTGACGGGACCCGCTCACCGCGTGCTCTCCAGGCTTTCGACGATGACGTTTGTGTTGGTGTAGACGCAGATCTCGGCGGCGATGGCCATGGCCTTGCGCGCGATCTGTTCGGCGGTCATGTCGGTTTCGAGCAGCGCGCGGGCGGCAGCGAGCGCGTAGTTGCCGCCGGAGCCGATGCCCATCACGTCGCGCTCTGGTTCCAGCACGTCGCCGGTGCCGGTCAGCACGAGCGTCGCCGTCGCGTCGGCCACCAGCATCATCGCCTCCAGCCGGCGCAAATAGCGGTCGGTGCGCCAGTCTTTCGCCAATTCCACGCAGGCGCGGGTGAGTTGGCCGGGGTATTTCTCCAGCTTGGCTTCCAGGCGCTCGAACAGCGTGAAGGCGTCGGCCGTGGCGCCGGCAAAGCCACCGATCACGCCGCCTGCGCCGAGCGGCCGCACCTTGCGCGCATTCGACTTGATCACCGTCGGGCCGATGGAGACCTGTCCGTCGCCCGCAATCACCACCCGCCCGCCCTTGCGGACGGTGAGGATGGTGGTGCCATGCCAGATTGCACGGTGGTTAGCCTCGGGCATGCTTGGTCCCCGTCGGGTTCGGCGAGAGTGAACGAAGTGTAAATCTCGGCGCCGTAAACTATCGTGTGGACCCGGCTGGCCGCCGGGCTCTTGGATGCGGACCCGGCTGGCCGCCGGGCTCTTGGGTGTGGACCCGGCTGGCTGCCGGGCTCTTGGGCTGATAGAGCCTCGCACCGATGACTGCAAGCTGACAGGACTGCCCCGATGAAACGCACTGCCACTATCGACCGCAAGACCAAGGAAACGCAGATCAAGGCGACCGTCGATCTCGACGGCACGGGCGCTTATGCGATCAAGACCGGCGTCGGCTTTCTCGATCACATGCTGGAGCAGTTGGCGCGGCATGCGCTGATCGACATCACGCTCGAAGCCAAGGGCGACCTGCACATCGATTTCCACCACACCACCGAAGACAGCGGCATCGTGCTCGGGCAAGCGGTTGCCAAGGCGCTCGGCGACAAGCAGGGCATCACCCGCTATGCCTCGATCGATCTGGCCATGGACGAGACCTTGACCCGCGCCGCCATCGATGTCTCGGGCCGGCCCTATCTGATCTGGAACGTGACCTTCACGCAGCCGAAGATCGGCGACATGGACACGGAGCTGTTCCGCGAGTGGTTCCAGGCCTTCGCGCAGAACGCGGGCATCACGCTGCACATCACGTGCCTCTATGGCAGCAACAACCACCACATCGCCGAGACGTGCTTCAAGGCGTTGGCGCGCGCACTCCGGTCGGCCATCGCCATCGATCCGCGCCAAGCCGGCCGCGTGCCCTCGACCAAGGGCACGCTCAGCATCTGACGTGACCGACGCTCGCGGATGCAGGTTGGGTCGCGCGAAGGCTTGATCCAACCTGCATCCACGACACGCCGGCTCTTCGTCGTGCGCAACGGCGCAACGACTGACGAACCCTCAGCCGTAGAAGCGGCAGTGGCGGACGCCGCGCGGGCCGATCCAGCAGCGGCGCTCATAGCGCCACTCGGCGCTCGGTGCGCAGGAACGCCAGGTTCCGTAGATCCCGTTGCGATGCCAGCCGCGATAGCGGCTCCACACGCAAGGGCCGTAGGGGCCGCGCACGTGTTCGACGGTCGATTGGTCAGCGGCCTGCGAACGCAGCAGATCGAGCGACGGCAGTGGCCCGGCGGACGCGGCCGACGCGCTCAATGCCATCCCTGCCGCGATCAGGGCCGCGGCGCCCAGTGCTTTAAAGCTCATCGTTGGTTTCCTCTTTTGGTTTGATGCTGCCCGGCCATAACCGGTGTGCCCACACCCGCTATCCAAGCAGCCCGGTGATGAATAAAAGCGAAACGACGATGGTCTTCGCACGCATTCGAAAAAATATTTCGTTGCCCGGACCGCTGAAATGCGCCCGTTTCTGGGCATTAACGGGGATAGACACGCAGACCGTGCATGCTTCGTTCTTGCTGCGCGTGCGGCGGTGCTCGGTTTTCAGCATTGCCCGGTTCGCAAGCCCCCTGGGTAAACACCCAGGCGCGCACCCCTCACGGCGGTGTGCTATAGTTCTGCTACGGTCGGGTCGTGGCGTCAGGGCAGCGCGCCCGCCGCTCACTTCACAAAATATACTTCGACAGATCGCGGTTCTTGGCGAGATCGCCCACGCGGCCGGTCACGTAGGCCGCATCGATGGTGATCGTCTGGCCGCCGCGCTCGGACGCGTCGAACGACACCTCGTCGATCACGCGTTCCATAACCGTCATCAGCCGGCGCGCGCCGATGTTCTCGACCGTGCCGTTCACCTCGACCGCCACATCCGCCATGGCCGCCACCGCGTCGGCGGTGATGACGAGGGTGACGCCTTCGGTGGCCAATAGCGCGATGGTCTGGCGCACGAGGCTTGCCTCGGGCTCGGTCAGAATGCGCACGAAATCCTCGCGCGTCAGCGACTTCAACTCTACCCGGATCGGCAGCCGCCCCTGCAGCTCCGGCAGCAGGTCGGAGGGCTTGGACACATGGAAAGCGCCCGATGCAATGAACAGGATGTGGTCGGTTTTCACCGGGCCGTGCTTGGTCGAAACCGTGGTGCCCTCGATCAGCGGCAGCAGGTCGCGCTGCACGCCTTCTCGGCTGACGTCAGCGCCACCGCGCGTGCCCTCGCCACGGGCACAGATCTTGTCGATCTCGTCGAGGAACACGATGCCCGCGTTCTCGACGGACTTCACGGCCTCTTGCGTCAGCTGATCGCTGTCGACCAGCTTGTCGCTTTCCTCGGCCATCAGCAGCTCGTAGCTGTCACCGACCGTGGTGCGGCGCTTCTTCGTGCGGCCGCCAAAGGCTTTGCCCAGCATGTCCTGGATGTTGACCATGCCTACCTGCCCGCCCGGCACGTCGAAGGTGGGGAACGGCGAGCCGGCATCGGCGACCTCGACGTCGATTTCGGCGTGCGCCAACTCGCCGGCGCGCAGGCGCTTGCGGAAATTTTCGCGCGTTTCCGGTTTGGCGCTGGCGCCGACGAGCGCATCGAGCACGCGCTCCTCGGCGTTCTTTTCCGCCTTGGCTTTCACCTCGCGGCGCTTCTGGGTGCGGGCGAGGCTAATGCCCACTTCCACGAGATCGCGCACGATGCTGTCCACGTCGCGGCCGACGTAGCCGACCTCGGTGAACTTGGTGGCCTCCACCTTGAGGAACGGCGCGCCGGCCAGCTTGGCCAAGCGGCGGGCAATCTCGGTTTTGCCGCACCCGGTCGGGCCGATCATCAGGATATTCTTTGGCATCACCTCGTCGCGCAGATCGCCGCTCAATTGCTGCCGCCGCCAGCGGTTGCGAAGGGCGATGGCGACTGCGCGTTTGGCGTCGCCCTGACCGACGATATAGCGATCGAGCTCGGAGACGATTTCGCGGGGGGAGAAGTTGGTCATGCCTGTACCGGTGGAAGTTTGGCGAGCCAGCCTTGGCCGTGAAATGGGGAGAGGATGAGGCGTCGTGCGGGGTGCCAGCCCATGCCGATGACAAGAACGACAACGCCCAAGACGATCAGGCTCGCGAATGCAGAACCGCCGAGCAGTTGCGATGCCGTCGACACGACATAGCCAACGGCTGCCAGCAAATAACTCAACGACGACACGATCAGCGCGCGGCGATCGATGGCGAGTGCCACGATCGTCATTCCGGCGATGAGCGCGACAGTCAGCCCCGACCCCGCGCCGGTTTTGGCCAGCGCCGAACCGCCGAAAATCGACAGCAGCGAATGGACAACCAGGGGGGCTGCGGCGAGATGCAACCAGAAACCGCAATCGGCATTGCGGGTGCGGCGCAGGGGATCGGAGGTGTCGTACCACATGGCGGCGGCGAACAGGAGCGCGCCGAAGATCAGACCGAGGATATGTGGAATGGCCGCTGTCTGTTCCCATCCGAAGAGGAGGATGACAGCCTGCACACCGGCGATGCCAAGGCCGAGGGCGAGCGGCAGCAGCGCAAACGGCAGTCGGAACCGCGCGTAATAGATCGCATTCGTCATCGCGACCGCGCCGGCTCCTGACATCACAGTCCTGACCGGGACTTTGACCAGTCCGCCGATCGTGCCGGCTTCGCCCGATGCATCCCCGAGCTGCGTGCCGTACCATGCGCCGATATACGCTGCGGCCAACGCCATGCCGATCACCGCAATGATGCCCGGCAACACCGCTTTGCGGCGCACGTTGAGGATTTCTGAGATGATCCACAGCACCGGAAACGTCGCGTAAACTGCCGGCGCGACTGCCCTGCCGGGGGTGCCCCACTGCGATATCAGCGCCAGTGTTATGAGGGCCGTTCCAAGCGCCAGCATCACATCGTTGAAACCACGTGTGACGCGTGGGGTTTCGCTGTCGAGCGGAGGCGCGGTGCCGGCACGTTGGCGCAACGCCGCCTGTTGTTCGGCGCTGATGACACCCGCCTTCACCGCCGCATCCAGGTCTTCGTTTTTCAGCATGGATGCTCCACGGTCAATCAGGCGGTCAAACCCATAGCACAATGCCGCCGACACCCTATGACGCGCGGGGCATCACCCTCACTTTGCTGTCCCGGCGGAGCGCGGGCCGGGAGCAACCCATTTGCATGTGAACACCAGCACCGAAGTCCTGGTGCCGACGGCGATGGGACTGCCAGGGTATCAGAGATTAAACGTGCGTACCGCGGGTCGTCGTTTCTGCAATCGCGGGCGCACGTGACTATGGTCACGCCCGCGGCGGGTGCCCTCACGCCGGAAACAACAGCGCCAGCGAATGGGCCATGAACGCCGGCTTGTCGTGCATCTTGCCGTCGGCGCCTTGCACTTCGACGATGCAGTTGCGCGTCATCAGGCTGCCGCCGTTCTTCTCTTCGATCTTGATGACGGTCGACCGGAGACGAATTTTCGCGCCCGCCGGAACCGCGCCCGTGAAGCGCAACTTATCGAGGCCGTAATTGAGCGCGCGCCCGACGCCCGTCACTTGCAGCACATCCATCGACATCGATGGCAGCAGCGACAGCGTGAGAAACCCGTGCGCGATTGTGCCGCCGATTTCCGCCTTCGCGCGGGGCACATCGACGTGGATCCATTGGTGATCGCCCGTCGCATCCGCGAACGCGTCGATCAGGTCCTGGTCGACGGTGATCCACTTCGACGGCTCCAGCTCTTTGTTGAGCAACGTGCCAAGTTCCTTGTAATCGACGACGTGCGGCATTGGTGTCGGTTCCTGTTGGTGTGCGTGAGGTGGTGTTGAGATCAGGCGCCCGACTTGACGCCGCGCTTGGCGAGTTCGTTGGCGCCCTGGTCGGCGGCCGAGCGCGGCAGGGTGTCGCCGTCGCGGTTGGAAATCTCGCCGAAGCGTGCGGCGATCTGCTCGGGCGTATCCGGCGCGTGTCCGAGGTGGACGCCCTGCGTCATCGCGATGTGGGTGACGGCGAACGTGCCGGCGCCGGCATTCATGATGCACCGTGTCGGCGCCGCATCGGAGACGAGATAGACAGCAGCCGGCGTCACATACTCGGCCTTGAAATGATCCTGCATGTCGCCGGCGAGAATGTCGCTGGTCATGCGCGTCGTGGCCGTCGGTGCGAGGCAATTGACATGGATATTGTTCTTGGCGCCTTCGATCGACAGTGTCTGCATCAGGCCAACCACCGCTGTCTTGGCCGCGCCATAGTTCGCCTGGCCGAAATTGCCGAACAACCCGGACGACGACGTGGTCATCAGGATGCGACCATAGTTCTGGGTGCGCATGGGCTCCCACACGGCCTTGGCGCAGAGCGCGCTCCCCATCAAGTGCACGTCCACAACGCTACGGAACTCGTCCATGGTCATCTTGGCGAAGCTCTTGTCGCGCAGGATGCCGGCATTGTTGATCAGGATGTCGACGCGGCCGAACTTCGACAACGCCTCCGCCACCATCGCCTCCACCGCCGCGCTGTCGCTGACCGATGCGCCGTTGGCGAGGCCCTTACCCCCGGCCTTGACGATCTCGGCGACCACGCTTTCCGCGGCCGACAGCGAGTGGCCTGAGCCGTCGCGCGCGCCGCCGAGATCATTGACGACCACCGTCGCGCCGCGGGCGGCAAGTGCCAGCGCGTGCTGGCGGCCGAGGCCGTTGCCGGCGCCGGTGACAATGGCGACGCGGCCGTCGAAGCGAAGGGTCATGGTGGGGGCTCGCAGGAAAAGAGGACGTGGGGTCGGCGCCGAGCCAGTGCATCTGGCCGTCCGTGGGCTTCATGGCATTCATGACGGGCCCTTCGCAATTGAGAACTGCGTGATATGCGCTACTGTCGATCCTGCCATCATGAAAAGGCGTTGACGGTCCTAACCGCCTCGCGCCGCACTATCCCGAGAGGTCGTCCGTGCACCATCCCAGTCTACGCCGTGCGATGCGTCGAGCTGTCGCCATAACCGTACTCGGCCTCTGGTCGGGTGGCGCTTATGCCGCATCGCCAAAGACGGCCCCGGTTGCGCCAGCCACCGGCGCAACCGCCACCACCCCGACCGTGCAACGGATCGTCCTGATGCGCCATGGTGAGAAGCCGGAGGCCGGGCTCGGCCAGC
Source organism: Hyphomicrobiaceae bacterium (assembly GCA_025359005.1). GTDB lineage: Bacteria > Pseudomonadota > Alphaproteobacteria > Rhizobiales > Hyphomicrobiaceae > JABFRJ01. Next base: position 12,883 of record JANYHP010000631.1, read on the forward strand.
TCGCCTGCCGCGGTCTGGCCCGTGCCATCGCCTTGCCCGATGTCATCATCGCCAAGTTCGGCACGCCGCAGCTGCTGCTGGCGCCCAATCCGTCCAAGCGCAAGGACGACCTCGGCAAGCCCTACGACTATATCCGTCCGCTCGCCACCATCGAGCCGCTGGCCGTCCGCGTCGGCCTGCCGGTCGACGTGCAATACGGGTTCACCGACATTGCCGGCGCGGCGCGCGTACTGGCTGCCCCCCGATATGCATCGTCACTGGCGGTTGTCGCCTGGGAGCACAAGCTGGCGGTCGAACTCGGCCGCCTGCTGCTCAAACGCCACGGCGGCGATGCAAAGGCGCCAGAGCCGTGGAAGGGCGACGACTTCGACCGCCTCGACGTGATCGAGATCACCCGCGCGCCCGGCAAGCCGCCCGTCGCCACCTACCGCCGCGACGCCGAGGGTCTCAACGGCATCCCCGGCGCCTGTCCGAAGCCACCTGCGCACTAAGTCCGGCACGTCGCATGTAGGCGCGGGAGTTGCCAGCCATGTTGGGTTACGCCGCAAAAATGCGCCGAACCCAACCTGCATTTTGCATTTGCGATCGATCTACGACGGAAGGTTGGCGCGATCAGCCCGCCGTCTGCCACCTTATCCGCCCCAGCTGCAGCTCATCTTCTGGCATGGCCCGCGCAACGCCCCGATCTGGCAGCGCGACGCTACCAGCCGGCACGTGCGGCACGTGTACGACGACAGGCAACCGCGCACCGCACCGCTGCGCGAGAAGTTGCACGTCCGCACCGTTTGACAGTCGCGGCCCTGATTGGCCAACCCAGGCGCCGTCTGCGCCGAGGCCCCGGTCAGCGCCAAACCAGCAACAAGCGCGCCGGCAAAGCCGACCATTGCGAACATCGAGCGCGTCGTACCCATGGCGATAGTCTCCAGAGCCATCCAATCCGGCCAGACTTGCCGAGAACGCCGCCCACCGCAATGGCCGGCGCTGCAATGGCACCCCCGCGCCGCTCAGTCGAGCTTGCGGCCGGGGTTGGCGATGGGGGTGGTGTAGGCGTCGCGCCACGGGCCCAGGCGCTTGTCTGCGTCTTCCCAGGCGTTGGCGTCTTCGACACCGCGGTACATGGCGAACTGGCGGACACCCTCGACGTAGTGGTCGATCATTCCCTGCGGCCGGAACTTCTCCGGCTCGTAGCGGTTCCAGTGCACCATCTGGGCAAGCGGCCGGCGGTATCGCTGCGCCACATCTTTCTCGGGCACGCCGACGGGTATGGTTCCGACCGCCCGCAGCGCCGCCGGATAGCCAAGCAGCGCACGCAGGTCAGCGTTCGTCTGGTCTTCGCCGCCGCCCGACAACCATGCCGACGTCAGCCCCTGTGCGGTCACCGCCAGCTGGATGTTCTGCACGACCGCCCCGATCGAGGCGAGCAGGATGCGCTCGTTGTTGGCCGCGTATTCGTCGGCCCACGCAGCCGTCGTCGCCTTGGGGAACGCCGCTGTCCAGCGCTCATCCGCCAACACGATGAAGATCGCCACGGTGTTGGCCATGTAAGACTTCTTGACCGCCGGAAATCCCTTGGCGTGGTCGATCAGCCGGTTCGATTGGGCGAGAAATACATCGAGCACTTTCTCGCGCACGCCGGCATCGTCGACGATCACCACATCGAAGCATTGCGAGTTGGCCCCCGTCGGCGCCCATCGCGCGGCTTCCGCGATGTCGAGCAGCACGTCGCGGGCAACACTGCGCCCGCCAGCAAAGCGCCGGACGCTGCGCCGCCGCCGCACAACCTGCATCAAGCGTTGGAAATCATCCGCTGGTGTCGACATGTTCCGAACTCCCGCACTGGTTGGCGCAAGTGTAGGGCGCGGCCGAAGGCGTGGGTAGGGGGCGCACTGCCGCTCCGATTGCCACCCACCCCCTTGCTTTCCGGAAATTTGAGGCGTCCTGCGCGCGTCACATATCCGGGACCCTTCCGAGGCTTTGCCAAGTCGCTGCGTGCAACACCTGTGTCCAGGCTCGACATGGCACGGTCCCGGAGAACCGTCGCGCCCCAGCGGCGCTGTGGTTTCGGAGAAACCAAAAACTTTGTGATGTTGGCGCGCCGAGAGCATTTTCCACAAAAAGTGGATACCGGTTTAGTGCAGAAAATGCGACAAACAACGGGCCAGAGCGCGTGTCCTCCGTGGCAAACCACGTGGCAAGCGCTCCAGCGGCATCGGCGGGGCTGTTGGGAGATTGCAGCGGAACGCAAATCCCTCGCCCAACTTAGACCAAAGCACCCTCGCCATCGGCCATCACTTGATCGAGCACAAGTCGGTGCGGCGTCGTCAGGCTATGACTAGAGCGCTTTCCACTTGGTTTCGATCGAAGAAAGCGCTCTAGCCCTTTGTTTGTCGCATTTTCTGCACCAAACCGGTGTCCACTTTGGTGGAAAATGCTCTGTTGACGGCCGCACGCGGCTGATTTCTTGGGACGCGCCGTCATGCGTATTGCCTTCCTCGCCGACATCCACGCCAACCTCGAGGCCCTCGAAGCCGTCCGCCGTGACGCCGCCGGCCGCGCCATCGATCGCACCATTTTCCTCGGCGACATCGTCGGCTACGGCGCCGACCCCGGCGCCTGCGTCGACATCGTCCGCGACGCCTGCGCGGCTGGCGCCGGCGGGCTGCTCGGCAATCACGACGAAGCGGTCGACGCCTCGCGCTTCAAGCTCAACGGCAACGCCGAAGCTGCCATCCAGTGGACGCGCGCCGTCCTCAGCGCGGACCAGAAAGCCTTTCTCGCCGGCCTTCCCCTCTCCATCACGGATGAAAGCCGCCTCTACGTCCACGCCTCGGCCGCCAAATCAGCCAGCTTCCCTTACGTCCACGGCCTGCACGAAGCCCGCGACAGCCTGATGGCGACGGACGCCAAGCTCGCCGTCGTCGGCCATGTCCATGCCCCCGCGCTCTACCACATGACTGTCACCGGCAAGGTGATGGGCTTCGTGCCCATCATCGACACACCGATCCCGCTGTCGACGCAGCGCCGCTGGCTCGCCGTCATGGGCGCCGTGGGCCAGCCGCGCGACGGCAACCCCGCCGCCGCCTATGGCATCTACGATACGGCGACCAACGAGATGACGTTTGCCCGCGTGCCCTACGACATCGAACGCGCGGCCGCCAAGATCCGCGCCGCCGGTCTGCCGGACAATCTCTGGCAGCGCTTGAGCACGGGGCGCTGACGCGAGGTCGCAAGCAATGGCAAAAATGGATCTTGCGCCGGGCACAGTGCTCGATGGCTTCACCATCGGTCGTGTCGTGCACAAAGGCGGCATGGCAATCTTTTATGACGTCACCCATCCCGATCACGCCATCCCGATGCTCATGAAGGTGCCGATCCTGCGCGAGGGCGAAGACCCCGCCACCATCGTCGGTTTCGAGATGGAGCAGATGATCCTGCCGCGGCTGTCGGGCCGCCACGTGCCCCGCTACATCGCCAAGGGCGATTTCGCCCGCCAGCCCTATCTGGTCTATGAGCGCGTGCCGGGCGACACGCTCTACAAGCGCCTCGACACCTTGCCGCTGCCGCCGCTGGAAGTCGCAGCCATCGCCGCCAAGGTTGCAACTGCCCTGCACGACCTGCATGGCCAGCACGTCATCCACCTCGACATCAAGCCCTCCAACATCATCTTGCGCGATCCCGATGGCGAGGCCGTGCTCATCGACTACGGCCTGTCGCATCATGTCCAGCTTCCCGACCTCATGGACGAGGAGTTCCGCCTGCCCTACGGCACCGCCCCCTATATGGCGCCCGAGCAGGTCTACGGCATCCGCTCCGACCCGCGCAGCGACCTGTTTGCGTTGGGCGTGCTGATGTACTTTTTCACCACCGGCGTGCGCCCCTTCGGCGACCCCCAGCGGCTCAAGGGCCTGCAGCGCCGCGTCTGGTGGGACCCAGTGCCGCCGCGCCGGCTGCAGCCCGCTATCCCGCCCTGGCTGCAGGAGATCATCCTGCGGTGCCTGGCGCCCAACCCAGCCCACAGACACCCGACGGCCGCGCAGTTGGCCTTCGATCTCACGCACCCCGAGCAGGTGACGCTGACACCGCGCGCCTCGAAGCTCGAACGCGATCCCTGGGGCATGCGCATGAAGCGCCGCTTCAATCCCGACAGCTTCCGGCCCGATCGCGCGCGCGTGAAACAGCTCGACGCGCGCATCAACGCTGCCCCCATCGTCGTCGCCGCCATCGACCTGTCCGACAGCCACCGCGACTTGACCGACGCCGTGCGCGTCACCGTGGCCCGCATCCTGGCCACATTGCCGGACGCGCGCCTCGCCTGCCTCAACGTGCAGAAGATCAACCTGATCACGCCCGACGATCACCTCGACGCCGACGGCCACTCCATCCACGTCCAGCGGCTCGTGGCGCTGAAGGATTGGGCGCGCACGCTCAACATCGCCGAGGACCGCGTCACCTGCCACGTGCTCGAAGCCGTCGATGCCGGCGGCGCCATTCTCGACTACGTCCGCTCGAACACCGTCGACCATGTCGTGCTCGGCGCCACCACCTCGACACGGCTGCGCAACATCCTCGGCTCGGTCGCCACCGAGATCGTGCAAAAGGCGCCGTGCACAGTCACCGTCGTCAGAAAATCCCGCGCGCAGGACACCGCCGCTGCGGCGTCAGTGCATTTGGCGTGATTGGGGGCGTGCCCGTAGGTTGGGTTAGCGTCGGCCACGGCGTGTGCAATGAAATGCATCGCCATTTTCCGCGCGTAACCCAACGCCGTTCCGTGATCGCCATGTTGGGTTACGGCCGTTGGGCGTCGCGCGAGCCGCACGCTCCGCAAGCGCCCTAACCCAACCTACGTCAACCACACCCCGCACCCTCTCAAACCCGCGCGAACGTCACCGCGCCATCCTTGGCCACCATCCGCGTGGCGCGCTTTTTGGCGACCAGATGGTGCGCGTGCGCAAGGGTTTCGGCGAGCGCCATCACGGTCTGGCCTTCGGCGGCCATCGCGCGCGGGAACAGCCCGTGTGCGAGCTTGAGGCCGTTCGCGGGCTCGGCCATCAGGTCCCACAAGGCGTCCAGCCGCGCCGCGTGATGGCTGGCCAACTGGTCGATGCGCGTATGCAGCCCGCGGAACGGCAAGCCGTGCGAGGGCAGCACGATCGTGTCTGCCGGCAGCTTGCGCAGCCGTTTCAGCGACGCCAGGTAATCCGTCAGCGGGTCCGAATGGGGCTGGCTCGGGAACACGCCCACCACCGGCGAAATGCGCGACAGGATCTGGTCGCCCGCGATCAGCAGGCTGTCGTCCTTGCAATAGAACGACGCATGCTCGTCCGCATGCCCGCCGTTGACCAGCACTTTCCAACTGCGCCCGCCGAACGTCACGGTCTCGTTGTCGCGCATGCGGATGAAGTTGGCCGGCAGCGGATGATTGCGGAACGGCGCCACTTCCTTGGCCTTGGCCATCTGGGCCAGCGCAGCCTCAGACAGGCCATGACCGGTAAAGAACGCGCGCGTCGCCGGCTGCATGGGCTGCATGCCTTCGAGCCGCCACACCTGCGGCGCCAGCCATTCTGCCAATGTCATGTGGAGTTTCACGCCGACCTTGTCGACGATCCAGCCGGCCAGCCCGACGTGATCGGGATGCCCGTGCGTGCAGATCAGCCGCGACAGCGCCTGGTTCTCCGGCATGGTGGCGAACAGGGTTTCCCAAAGCGCGCGCGTTTCGGGCTTGTCGGCGCCCGTATCGATCAGCGTCACGCCGCCGTCGCCATCCTCCAGCAGCCAGCAGTTGACGTGGTTGAGCACGAACGGCAGCGGCACCCGCACCCAGGTCAAGCCCGGTAGCAGCACACGCGTCGCACCCGGCTCGGGCGGCGTATCGAACAGGTATTTGATTTCCGTCTCGACCTTCGCATGCATCGGTAGGCCCTCGTCAGCGTTCAACTCCATACCGCACCGCAACAGGTTGTCCAATGCGTCAATGGAAATACCCGCGCATGCCCCCCGTGCGCCCGCCGCACACGCTGAAATCTCCAACGCCGCGCCGCAACCGCGATTGCCGCCGGCCCGCCGCCTGTGATAGCGCAACCGACAGTCACCACCTCAGCATGGCAACCAAGGACTGCGACCGATGGCCGAACAATCCAAACCCCAGAACGGAGCCGCCGCCGGCGCACCACAACCGCAGGTGCGGGTTCTCGGCCAATTCATCAAGGACCTGTCGTTCGAGAATCCCAGCATCGGTCGCGTCCAGATCGACCCGAACGAGCAGCCCAACATCCGCATCGAGGTCAACGTCAATGCGCAGAACATGGGGCCGAACGTCTACGAGAGCGTTATCGATTTCAAGGCCCAGTGCACCGTCAAGGCCGGCACTCTCTACGAACTCGAACTCGAATACGGCTCGGCCCTGCAGATCGAAGGCGTTCCCGAGCCGTCGCTCGAGCCGTTCCTGTTGATCAACTGCCCTGCCCTGATGTTCCCCTTCGTCCGCCGTCTTGTCGCCGACATCACCCGCGAAGGCGGCTTCCCGCCTTTGCTGCTCGACCCCATCGATTTCGCCGGGCTCTACATGCAGCGCAAGCAGCAAGCCGCCGGTCAGGCGCCAGCCTTGGCCTGATTCCAACCTTGGCCTGATTGAACCTTGGCCTGATTCCAGCCTTGGCCTGACGCCCGGGTTATCCGGAGCGGCGCGCACCTTGTGCGCCACTCCCCTTTTGCTGCCGGGCCAGAGCGCTGAAACGGACCAATCTGGTTAAAATTCAGGCCGTTACGGTTAATCGCGCCAACTGCACCAGGTTGCGTTCTGAGCGCTTTTCACCCTTTTCGGCCACCGCCCTAGCCAAAAAGAAATTGAACGCGCCGCACCCCCCTCCAGGCTCGTTTTTGGGCCCATCCAGAGGGTGAGTCTCGCTCCGGTTTCAGGCGCCGCCAAAAACCATTGGAACGACGCCAGAACACACGGCAACCCCATGATTAACCGTTAATTTTTCGCTCTCAGCCACACTGGCGCTGCCCCCAGCGTCTTGACGAACTCGGCGTGCCGCGCCTCGTCCTCTGCCGTCAACCGCGACCCTAGCGCCTTCGGCCGTGGTTTGGCTTTCTGCATGCGCGCCGCGGCGCGCCCCTGCCCCGCTCCTGGCCCGCCGAACCCCAACGTCGTCTGCCGCTCGCCGAGCAGCTCCACGTAAACCTGGGCCAGCAGCAGACTGTCCACGATCGCCCCGTGCTTGGTCCGCTCGGAGGTATCGATGCCGTAGCGCTTGCACAGCGCATCCAATGTCGCCGGCGCGCC
>JANYHP010000075.1 GCA_025359005.1 Hyphomicrobiaceae bacterium
CAGCAGCGCCGGCTCGCCGCGGCGGCGTTTGGCAAAGCCAACGCGTTGAAGTGTTCGGCAATGCAGAGACCTGAACGATCCACCATGATCGCGCCTTGCCTAAGGTTTGAACTTCCGAACTTCTGCGAACGCGATGCGCCAGATACCGGACGTGAGCAGCGGCGCCCTCTGCGCCGCCGATCGCGGAGCAGTCGACGTCGGCTTGTCGGATTTTGCGATTTTGTGCGGCGCACCAGTCACTTCCATGCGTTCGTCTCTTCTTGGCCCTGACCGTTTTTACCCCACTTGGCCAGCCACGCTCGAAGCTGAGTGGTAAGCTGTCGACCGGCGAACAAAGGCGGTATCGGGGGGTGTCAATCGGCGGCCGTGCGATTGCAGGGCCGGTGACACGAATGATCGAGGCGCATTTTGGATCGCTGGATGCTGCTCGGAGTGCGCCAGATCTCGAAGCCGCCGCTGTAGTCGCAGCGGTCGCCCGACATATCGACGGGATGCAACGTGTTCTTTCACCCGGACTTGCGCCGATAGCGCACGAGGTCTCATGCAGCCGCTGACTTTTCGTCAGGCAAGAGGCTGCCGAGAACTTATCGCGGCAACCGTTGCACATGAACATGCCAGCCTGCGTCTTGCCGCCCATGCGGTGCACGTTGGTAGACTTGCAGTAAGGGCAGAACGGGCCATCCGGCCAGCGCGACGCCTCAAGATGGGCCTACGCTTTGTCTTCGTCGTGAAAGATCGGATTTGAAATGTCAGACATAGGGTTATCTCCTAAGTCTGAAAACACATCAGCTAACGGGCTAAGTCAAGTACATACTTACCGGCACGGCCGTGGATAGCGGCAGCCAGCACGTGCCGGTCGTCTGGGTCTGGCAAAATCAGCGTGTCGATCAAATGCTCATAGCCGGTGACGGTTACGTCACCAACGTAGGCGTCCATCAAAGCACGAAGACGGTTTATGGCGGCCGCCTTGATATAGGGGCGGCTTTCGGCAAGCGACCGCATCCATTCCACATGCACGTGTTCTGACCAGAGTGGCGCAAACAAATCGGCGCGCGCCAGCTCCAGCAGGACACCACGGATCGTCGGTGGAAAGAGCGCGTTGGCGTCGAGAAATGCTCTGATCACCGAAGACCAAGCTCCTGGTCGATGGCCGCCATTTCGCGCAAGGCGTCGCGTCGTTTGGCTTTGGTCTCCGCTCGGTACACCAATACGTCGGCAAGCAGCAGCCGTCGGCGCGGCCCAATCATCCGCGCTGCCAGCACGCCTTTGTCGATCAGGCTGACCAGATAGGGCCGGGAGACGTTGAGCAATTCGGCTGCCTGTTGCGTTGTAATTTCGGTGTCGTCGCCGAGCACGGTTACGCCCCTACCAGCCGCCATTTCTTTTAGCATCGCCTTGATGAGCGGCACCGCTGACGCTGGCAAATCGAGTGTCGTCACTTCGCGGCCTGCTTCGCTCACTTGCACGCGCATAACGGCACTGGCGTCCTGCTGCTCAAGCGCGAGAGATGTCGCGCGGGCAATCGCGGCCTCGTTCTCCGCTGCAATGGTCTGACTGAGATGGGGCATGGCGGTCTCCTGTTCGAAAGAACCTAACACACTAGCGAAACGAACGAAACAAAAGAAGAGAACGAAACGGTAAAATTCGCGCCCAGGGCAGGGGACACGACAAGGTTCGCGGGCCGGCGCCCCCCCCAAAATCGCTTAATGACAAGAGTGGCGGCGCACTACCGACGGCCCGTAACGCCAAAAACTTCCTCGCTGAGAGCGAGTTCATGGCCTTCCTCGACGCCGCCAGATCCAACCGGCATGGTGTCCGCCGTCACGCCATTGACTTGGTCACCGGCGGCCACCCGCCTCATGGGCAGCCTTTGCGGAATGTGGGCGATCAGGGCGACGAGCTACGCGTGATCAAAGCCTGGTTGCGGCTCCGGCCGGAGCGTTCCGGCATTCGATAATCGTATTGCCTCATTCACGGAAGTTACCGGCGACAATCAGGGCGGGGTTCGTCGAGACGGTCCTGATGCCATTGCTGGATGTTGCCTAATCTGGCGGACGCATCTGGCAGGCGGGCCGGCCTTGGACCTCTGCAGCCCCGTGCTGAGTGAACCCAGACCCAAACCGTTGCACCGTTGGTCTATGCACGGCGCCCGCGTCAGAAGGCGAACTTGCTGTATTTCTGCACCATCACATAACAATAGGTTGTTATGTGATTGAATTGACTAATTGGCCTTTGACGGTTGAGGCAAACGAGCGCAGCCGGAACGGGTTGCTTGCGCGCTTTGCAGGGGGCGGTAGCACAGAGTGGAGCACTGTCGTGTCTCCGGCAAGACCCTGACAGGACCACCCCACATGCCAATCTCAGTCGCGCCTAACGCCGGAACCGGGTTTGCCGTTCGCTTTCCCTATCATAATCCAACACAGCAAGCCCTCGAGGCCACCTTTCCGGGCGTCAAGTTCAGTAAAGAAGAAAAGGCCTTCATGGTCCAAGGCTCGAGTTCCGCGACTGTCGAAAAACTGCAGCGCTTTGTCAAAGACGCGAGCCCCGGATTGGAGTTGGCTGAGGCACGCGCCCATCAAGCAGCCGCCTTCATCAAGTCGGCCGATATGAGCCGGTTTCCCGGCATCGATCGGCTCGAAGTGAAAGGCATGGGTCTCGCGGTCTATCTGCCGAACGTCGCAGCCGCCACCAACGAACTGGCAGCCGCCGGCGCCAAATGGGTGAACCGCGGACAGGATGTGCAGGTCGGTGGCCAGACCATCCAACAAGGTGGTTACTGGAAGTTCGAAAATCCAGATCCTGGGATCGTCAACCCGTCACTCCGCCTCGCGGCCGGTGAACTCGCACTCGCTGGCAATCGCGCCCACGAGATCAGCAAGATCCCGACGCACGCCGGTTTGCAGCTCTCAGCGTCGACCGATGACAAGCGCCAACCCATTGTCGTTGCCAAATTTGCCTACGACGCCGAAGCCAACGCGGCTGTCAAAAGTGCTGGCTTCACCTATTCCAAAGCTGCCGGTGGCTGGATCACGCCCCTCGGCGACGACACCGCCGCCAAATTGCCCCTGTTGGGTAAAGTCATCAGCGATAAATTCGAGCAATACGACATCCAGCCATCCCTCTCGCACCCAGGGATCAGCAAGCAAACCCTGCAAGCGGCGCTGTCGTTACCTGCAGCACCCGGTGAAAAGGACGCGTTGCTCCTGGAAATGTCTAAGGCCCTCGTCGATAAGGCCTTGTCGCCGGAAGAACGCGCCAATTTGACCAGCCTTTCCGTTGAAACGCGGGATCAAGCGACCAGCCCGCGGATCGCTGCACTGACACCGGAGATCTTCAAGTTGGCGGCCGACGTGACCGCCCACGTCAATACGGTCCACCAGACTCACCAGTCGACCCGCATGTTGGCCGCCGACTTAGCTATCGAGCAGGCACGTGGCCGCGATCAGTCTGTCGGTCGCTAAGCGAAATTTCGAAATTGAGAGGGGCTCGCCACGTTGGCGGGCCTTTTTTGCTAGGCGAAGTGTGTTGTTAGGCAGTGTGCGTCGAGCATTGCGGAGTGTGGGGTTGGGCGTGTCCCCTTCAGAGGCCGGCCGAGGATCAGCGCCTCATAT
>JANYHP010000076.1 GCA_025359005.1 Hyphomicrobiaceae bacterium
TGATGAACGAGAAGAAGTCAGGTGCGAGCGTGTGGTAATGCATCCCCTCGAGTTCATCACGGCGTACTCGGCACTCGGCTGCGCAGGAGGCGAGCAAAATGATTGGTTTCGCTTCGTGGCTGGCGAAGTGCCATCGTCGCGCTTCCTGGACGTGAGCGGTGAGGGTGCGGAGACATGGCTCGCGTGGCTGGCGGCGGATCCGAACTTGGTCGGGCCCGACGAGCCGCCACCGTCCGTCGTGGAGCGAACACCGGCGGATCGTGCTTTGCTCGATGCCGCACGCTCCAACTCGGCGCCCGCAGTGACGGCAGCGCTCGCACGTGGGGCCCGGCCCAACGTGATTTACAATATCGACTGGCACATAGACAAAGGCGGCTGGAACCGACAGTTCTGCACGCCGCTGAATTACGCCGCGCGCTTCGACGACATCGCCCTGATGGAACGTCTCGTCAAGTCGGGCGCTACGATCAATACACGCCGTTCGATCCTGGCCGACGCGATCGTCTTTTCAACCCGTCCAACCATCGAATGGCTGATCACGCATGGCGCGCGCCTCAACGGTTGGAAAGAGCAGCGCGAATGGCCGCTTCATGCGCTGATCAATTGGCACGGCGATCCGGACAAAATCGAACGCATTCGCGCCAGCACGCAAGATCTATTCAGGCAAAATGGGTTGCATCTTCCGGATCTCGATCTTGATCAACCAAAATCAATCGACAAGATGGAATACCTCGAACGTCTCGAGCTTCTCTTACGATCAGGTGCCAACCCGGATGCCCGGTGGGACAACGGCATCACGATGCTGATGTGGGGCGGAGTTCGCACGGCGGAACGGCTTCTCGCTTACGGCGCTGACGTGAACGCGCGAGATCACCACGGACAGACGGCGCTCCACTGGGCCCAGACACCCGAAAAGGCGCGATTGCTCGTGGCGAATGGAGGCCGCATCAACGCCCTGTCAGAACCTCCCGCCGACGACGGGCAAAGCGTGGCCAACACGCCCTTACAAATACAGCTCGCCCTCGAATCTCACAAACCGGCGGGAATGGTCGATACCCTTCTCGAACTCGGCGCTGACCCTCGCGTCCGTGACGGTAACGGCCGCAACACGCTGGCCTACTGCTATTCGAAAAGCACTTTCGAGCGCATGCGCAGCCTCGGCTTGGATCCGCTCGAGCGAATGCCGGACGGCGGGACGCTGTTGCACCGTTACGGTGTGTCTGCATTCTCCGACCCGGGATTTCTCGAACACTTGCTTGATCTTGGTATCAGGATCAATGATACCGACGACGATCGACAGACGTTCCTGCATCGTCTCGCCACCATGCCGGAGACGATACCGGCGGCGCAGCTGCAGCAGGTGATTGCGCTCGGCGCCGACAAATCGATCGAGGATAAGGCGGGGCGGCGTGCCCACGATCTCGCGCCGGCGTCGAAGACGGAATTGCGCGATGTGTTGCGCTGAAAGAAACCGGATGGCCAAGCTAAAAAAGAAGTTGCTTCCCAAGAACTTCGACGAGCTTTTGAAGGAGGGCGACCTCGAAGCGCTGAAAGCTGTGTTCGACACCTGCGATCTCAATGCACGCGGCGGATATAACAAGCAGGTCGCGTTGGCATACAGCGAGTGCCCCGATGAGTTCGCACGGTGGCTCATCGACAACGGCGCAGATATCTCTGCGACGGATAAATACGGCGCTACGCCTCTGCATTTGCGCGCCTGGCACTGGATGGGTCGCATCGATGTCCTTCTGAAGCATGGTGCTGATGTACAAAGCGTCGACAAACAGGGGAACACGCCGCTCCACGACGCGGCACGCGTCGGCAAGGTTGACACCGCACGAACTTTACTTGAACGCGGCGCGCGCACGGATGCTATCAATGCAGCGGGATTTACTCCGTTGGTTCATGCCTTGCAGAACTGCGACAACTTGAAGATCAAGGGCATTTCCGAAATCGCGGAACTGCTGCTGACGGCTGAAGGCCGGACAAAAAGGGATGCACCGTCATTCCTATCCAAAATCCTTGGCCGGACACAAAGCGGAGCGTCGCTGGCGACGCCGGAGATGAAGTCGATGGTTGAGCGCATCGGGACAAATTTCGAGTTCCACCGCGCCAGCTACAATCCTGACTTCCTGGAGGAGACCAGCGCCGGTCTCGATCGACTGTACGCGCTCTTCGGAGTGCCGCCTGTACCTCGCCGGTCAATGCACGATGGCCGATCGCCGATCATCGCAACATCCCCACGATGGGAAGATCGGCATCAGGAGTTGTGGCAACTGCTGGTCCCTTCGTCCGGGGCCGCCAGCAGTGTCCAAGGGGAGGTTGTCCGCCTCTCCGGGCGCATTGGCGACGAAATCGAGCGCAATGGCGGAACAAACTGGGACGCAGACTACAATCAGATGGCCGACGCATTCCTCGTGCACGTCGGTTCGGGCGTATCCCTACCGGGGCCTGCTTTGGCAGAGTTGCGAGGCCTCGTGGCCGAAGTAAAAGCGCGGAGGGGTGACACCCTTCGACTATGTGAATTCGCAGTCGACTGGGTCAGGCTGAACCCGATCCCGATTCCTTTGTCGGAGCCAAATTATTCACGATAGTCGACTGCATGACGATAGACCCGAACAGCACCCGTGAACGACTCCCATTCGGCACGCTCACGGCAGTGCCCTACGAGGATCGCTTCGACGCCGCAAAATACACTCGGCTGAAGCAGGGGCAGATGCGGCTCAGGCGCAGACCCAGCAATACAGATGGTCGCCACGTTCCTTTGCTCTTCTCGCAAGGCCGACAAATTCCTCGAGCTTCAGTAACAAGAGATCCCCCAATCCCACGTTGTCCTCGAAAAATACAAACTCCTCGCTTTTCGCTCATAGGTCGGCAACATCGCGCCAACGCTCCTCCTCGAGCGTTGCCAGAGCGTCACGGATCCCCTCGTCCAATTCGAAAAGGTTAGTGCTGCCGGTATCATGCTCGGGCCAAAAGCCTCGCCACTCGACGATATCTGGGTTTCTTGGGGATTGACGAATGATGGCGATCAGGTCTCCCAGTGCTTCACTCGGATCGATGTGCTTGCCGTCAACCGCATCGAAGCCACGATCTGGCCGCGGGCCAAGCTCAAACGCTCGCATTGCCGCGTTGCGGCTTTCTGCGCGAAAATAGTCGATGAGAACGCCCATCGTGTGCTCCACTTCGAATACAATCGCGCCTACGCGGCGCACGTTCCTGCAGGCCGACCGTGTCCGTCACAGGCCCCACTCTTCGATATCAGCGCGTTTCTCGACCCAGCCGACGATATCCCGGCTGACCTGCGCATGAGCAAAGGCACGCCTCGGAATTTGGATTGGCTCGGCCTCATATCTGCATAAGAAGATTGCTCCGGAGCATTGCAGCACGGCTGTAATTTTGCGCCAATCGATCTCCAAGGCCTGGCCATCGCGGTGCACCACCAAGGCATCGTCTTTGATAGTGACAGCCACTGTCTCACCGATCATTTGCCCGCGCGCGCGCCAACGGGCGAACAGATGGAACAGTGCGCGAACGGCAAGCTCGCCGAATACCCAGGCGGCCAGTGCCACGATCAGAAGATAGATCTCGTCGGCCATCCAGGAGGGGGTGAATGCCCGCGTGAGCAAAGCGACTGCTACGCCTGCAATCGCCATCGATGGTAATATCAAAAAAACGACGCGGCGGCGGGCAGTGCTCGATGCCAGCAGTAATTCTTCACGCGCGATGTTATCGCTACGGCGAGTGGTGTAAGCGAAGTGCCAATGCACCGTCGATGTGTCAGGTTTGCCGGCATCAGGTGTGCTTGTGCTCACTGTGGCAGAAGTCCATTGTCCCGCGCGAACTTGAGCGTCGCATCGTGAAAGACAGCGACTTGGGCTTCCCGTTCTTCCTGTGATCGCGCAGGCAACAGAGCCGCAAGCTTTGCCGTCACGACGTAGCGCTCACGCTCGGTTTTCGTAACCGGGTAAGGTTTTGGGTAAAGTGCAATCCCACGTCCGACGGCTTCGGCCGCAGCAAGTGCGCCGACCTCGCGCGAGGCCGCGGCGGCTTCCTCGGCGAAAGCGCCGCTGGTACTCTCGAAAAAATTCTCGAGGCCACCGTTCGCGACAGCGCCATAAAACAATTGAAGCACCAGAAGCTTCTGATAGGGCACAGGCATCTGCGCCAGCCGCGCATGCCGGGTGTGCGCATCCTCGGTCGATTGGTACATGACTTTTGCGAGTTCGAGAGCGACGTAGCACATCCGATCGGCGTCCGCCAGCTTGGCACGCATGTCTGCCACGGCGGCGGTCAGTTCCGGGTCGGACACGATGTAAGCCTCGATCGCTCGCTTCAGTTCGCGATTGGTCCCGAAGCGGGACGACATGGCCTCGAGTGCGATTTCAATTTTCGTCGGCGGTTGGGGTACATTGGAATGGAGTCCCGTCGCAAGCCTATCCACAGTGAGAGCAATGACCCGGCTTCGCTCCGCATCGTCCATCGGCGAATTTTTAAAGGGCGCCATCGCGTTTTCGAACTCGTCAACGTATCGCTTCAAATCCGTTTGAGTGAAGAAGCCGCTGCGAGTAGTGTCGTCGATCGGATAACCCTTGCCAAAGAGCGCCATCGCCACATCGAAGGCATCTCCTTGCTGCTTTAGTCCGGCTTCTTTGAGTGCGGTTAGGATTTGCGGTGCCATGGTGGCCACGGGTAGAGAAAAGAACGTGCGCAAGCTGGCAACTTCTTGGTCGTAAACGTAACCCGTCGCCAGCATCAGCTCGACCAGCAACCGCAAGCGCCGGACTTTCGCAGGTAGTACATCGATGGATGCCAAATACTTTTCTCGGCCGTCAGTCATGATGTGCCACGTCTCCATCCCCATGGACATTCGCAGCACCTGCCAGACCGGGATTGTTTTCACCGCGAGCTGAACCTCTTGCGTCATGAGCCGCCACCAGACGCTGGAAAAGAGCCATGGCCGCATCGAAACACGAACGTATTCAGCCGTTTGCGCCATCGGCTGGTTGACGCAACGTCATGGCTTTGCCGATCTCAAAAGCATCGTCATGGTCGAGAGCATCCGCGAGATCATTGGCGGAAAAACAGAGCAGGAAACCCGCTACTATATCTCATCGCTTGCCGCCGACGCGGCGCGTCAGGGCGATGCCATTCGCAGCCACTGGGCGGTCGAAAGCCACCATTGGGTGATGGACAACCTGTCAACGCCGGAGCAATTTTGTATCGGCTGGCCGGAGTAAAAGTGCTCCGGCGTTGACAAGCAGTGCCAGTTCGTTGAAGTTGGTTAGGGTAGCACAAGAGTAATCCGAGAAAGTGCGTTGCAGGATGGTCATCGTCAGATGCGTTCATAGCTCGTGCCCTTAAAAACGTACTGCAAGTGGTGCAGAGCCTGCTGCTGGCCCGCTTTTCTATGCAAGGACTGCTGCGACCTCATTGAGACGTTGGCGTTCGCCAGCAGCGCACGATAAATTCTGCCAGTTAAATAGCTTTTGCATTCTGGATGCGCCTCTATGAAACTCCTGCCCGAAATCAAGCTCAGCCGTCCATCGAACCCCGCTGATGACTTCAAATGGGCCGGAAACGATGACCGGGGACAGCCTGTCGGTCATCGCAACAAACTCGGGGGAACGCCGGATTGGCTACAAAAGGGCTATGAAGCACCGTCGTGTAAAGCCTGCAAAAAGACGATGACATTCTACGGCCAGATGGACTCGATCAACGATAACGTGATTATCGCAGACTGCGGCATGATCTATGTCTTCATTTGTTTCTCTTGCTACGATGCGGCGGCAATAGCGATGTGTTAGGCTTCGACGTTTTTGTTTTGCTTCCGCCTCGACGTCTCCGGTCGCCTGGGAAGGCGCGTTCGCCGGTTCACGTCTGCTGATAGACTGCGTGAACTTTCGAAAAATCGCCTGAGGCGAGATCGTCGTTGCGCACCAGAAAGTAGATCGTACCTTCCGACGTCTGCTGCGCGAGATCGGCCATGGAGACCTGCAGGAGCAATGTCCATTCCGAGGCTTTAGCTGTTATTTGCTCGATCGCCGCGCGGTCCCAAGGATAAGGCAGCCGCTCTGAGGGATTGATGGCATCGAAGCGTGGATCGTCCTGCTCGGGGGCTGGCACGCCAAGGCAACGAACCCGGCGCGCCTCGCGCGTCAGCCAGGATTGGGAGACGCGGAAGCCGTCGGGATCGGATGTGAATGGACCAACATCGTTGGCGCACAAAATCTCGTAACAGTCGCTCGTCTCATCGTCGGCAGCGAAGGCGGCGAGCGCCGTATCGGCGGTGAATTCCAGTGTCGACTTGTGCGGCAAAACAATCAGGGAGACCAAGCGTATATCTTGAGCAGGATAAACGAAGGGCTTTTGCCCGGCGTCGTGTTCGCTTCCGGCTTGCAGGTCGCGCATGCTTTGGGCCGCTTCTGTCTGGCCTTGCGCGTCGAGGTGCTCTGCCATCCGCCCGTAGTGCAGCAGTTGCTGTGGATCAGGCGTGCGCCACCATCGCTCCATCTCCTCGAACTTTGCTGGAATACCGAGTGGAACAAGATCGCTGAGCGCGCTGGTATCGTGAATGACGAGGCATGCATGCTCGTCGCACACTGTTTCATCCATCAGCATTGCCATGTCGAGAAAGAGGAACAACCGTCCGTGGTTTGGAATGTCAAGCTGATAGCCTAAAGCAACCGCGGCATCCGAAAGGTCGATCTGCGCAATAAACTCGTAAGGAACGTCAGCAGCCAACTGTAACGCAATCCACGGACTCGATCCCTTCTTTTCGCGGGCTTTGAGCGCAGTAATAGCGCGTCAATCTGGACGAGTCCGCATTGCCGCGCCTGAAATGTTCCCAAATCATAGGTCGTTGCCTCGCTTGAAATGCTCCCGGCGGCGGGAGGAAGGTAAGCGTCAGACCGAGACTACAGCAATTTCGACTTGACGTTCGTCGCCTCATGCGGCGACACTGTGCGTCGCCGGTGGCTGCCAATTCCAGGGCAGCAATTCCGCAAGGCGGTTGATCGGGTGCGAGCCGATGTGTGCGATCACGTCGGTCAACCAGGCTTCGGGCTCGACGCCGTTGAGGCGCGCCGTGCGAATGAGCGTGTAGAAACCGGCGGCGCGCTCGCCACCCGAATCGGAACCGCAGAACAACCAATTTTTTCGGCTATGTAGACCTTTGCATAGCAGAAAAAATTATCTCTTTTTGGGCAGTGATGAAGGTGGTCGTCGGGCCGCGCAATTCTATACGATTATTGAATCCGCCAAACTCAACGGTCTCAACCCGCACGCCTATCTGGCCGGCATCATCGACAAGATGGCCAAGGGCTGGCCGCGCTCGCGTCTCGCAGAGCTGCTACCATGGAACTGGACGGCGACCCTTGCAACTGAGACCACGGCGGCAAGCGTCGCCGCGTGAGTGGTTGTGCGCGGCGGCCTGATGCGGCGCGACACGTGCCGGACAGCCATCCTTACAAGCGCTCTTAAAGTACTCCAAAAGACAATCGCCACACCCCAACTTCGCCATCAACGGCAGCAACCCACATCAGACGCACGCGGGAATCGGCTTACGCTTACACACAGGATGAGAAGGTCGGGTCTAGTTCCTATCACAAGGCCGAGCGACGATTTAGATTCTCCCAATCAACGTCACGGCTGACAAAGTGGTCTTCGAGCTGTTCCGTAGAATTTGCTCGAGCGAATTGCACCTCGGCGGTCGATACTGGCACGACGGCGAGCCAGGATACTTTTCGTGAACCAAACGTGTGAGTAACGAAGCCTTCTTGCGCGAACGGTGTCGTAAAATACAAATGTTCCATGTCTCCAAATTGACCGAACCGCCTAACCGCATTCCATAAAAAGACGCCTGGAGCGCAAGCCCAACGATCCTTCGCAATGGTCCGTCCAGCAAAGTAAATTAACTCCCGAAAATTACTTTCCTGACCGGACCTGCACGTTCCAACAAGTTCAAGTCTTGTATCCGCATAAATAGTCCCGTCGGCCGCATAAAGCGGCATATTCGATGTGCCATTTGTCGCGCACGTGACCAGGTCGTTGCCTGGAAAATGCTCCTTGACGGCCACCGCGATGTAAAACGAGTCATCGGGCGAATCGCGATGGATGAAAAATCGTGGTCTCTCGCCAAAACGCTCTTCAAGGAAGCGGGCGATTTCCTTTTCTTCGGCGGATATGGTTGGCATGGTGTTCATTTAATTACCATAATATAAATAAGAGGGCGCTTCCAGTGAGTGCGATTGATTACACTTGGAAGCTCGGGACGTACATGACTTGGATTGTTGTATTCGTTGATAAACTGCTCTCCGTATAAACCTCGCGCCTGTGCGCTCTCCTGTTGCTTCCAAAACTCGTAGCCAGGTTCGTGGCCCATGTCCTATTTGTCGCCCGGTTTTATTACCTTACCGGCGCTGGGTCGTAGACCTTCCCATCTTGTTTTTTCGCATTGTTCCAAACATCTTTCTTCGTCTTCTTTCGCCATTTCGGACGTGAATACATTCGCGATATCCTAACTAGCGTGGGATGGTGCCGTCAGCTTCGAGCCGGACTGCAGGGAATTTGCCGCTCGTGCCGAACCACTGGTGCAGTTCTTTTTCTTTGGCCGTGGTGATGGTGCGCGAGCCGCGTGGGCGCAATCCAAGAATGATTGGGTCGATACTCTCGCGGAGTACCCGCTTGGGCGCGGAGAACGACAGCGGCTTGCGCTCTATCAACGAAATCATCGCCTCGAAATCGTTGTGCAGCAGGCCAACCGCCAGCACGCTATCGGGT
>JANYHP010000096.1 GCA_025359005.1 Hyphomicrobiaceae bacterium
CCATGTCGGCCAAGGCCGTGGCCAGCGTGGCCGGCGGCATCGTCGTGTACTGGCTCATCGAAAAGCCGTTGACGCGCCTTGCCTTCGGGTGGCGACGTGCACCGAGCGTGGATAGCAAGCGCGCCGCGCCGGGGACTGTCCGGACGCGTGCCGCTGTTCGCGCTGCAACTTGAGCGGTTCGTGATCGGTCAGCGAACGCGACCGGTCGCCAGTGCCATGGCCCATTCCGGGCGACCGTTTGCGGCGGCGCGGGCGGACGCGACGGCCCAGTCGTAGGCGATGGCGCGGTGTTCCACCGACCAGGCCCCGGATTGGTCGTCGAGGATGGCATAGCGGGCGTGCGGGCTGCCGGTTTCGCAGACGTGTGCCGGCGGGCTGTCGTCGACATAGGCCGGACAGCCCACGGAGCCTGGGTTGACGATCAAGGTGCCCCCGATCTGGACGAGGCGCTGCACGTGAGTGTGGCCGCACAGCACAAGCGATGCCGTGAGCGAGCCGAGTTGTTGCCTGATGCTCGCAACGGACGCCAGGCGCAGGGCGCCATCGGTCACCTGCTCAAGGAAATAGGTGGTGTCGCTGGTCGGCGTGCCGTGGCAGGCGACAACGCCCGGGAGTGGCTCCAGCGTCAAGGGCAGGGTCGCCAGTGCCTTGCAGGCGTCGGCGGCCAAGTCCCGCACCGCCTGGCGTTCCCAGGATCGCGGATTGGCGGCGACCCGAAGCTGTGCCACCGCATAGCTGTTGGACGGACCGAGGCCTGCCACCGGGTCGCACAAGGCGCGGTCGTGATTGCCGCGCACCGTTGGAAAGCCGAGGGTTGCGAGCCGCTCGTATGTCTCGCGCGGCCACAGGGGTCCCGAGACGACGTCGCCCAGATTGACGGTTTTGTCGACGCCTTGCCGGCCGATGTCGGCGAGCACCGCATCCAGTGCCAGCACATTGCCGTGCACATCGGCGATGACAGCCAGCCGCATGCGGTCAGCCGTCGTGCCGGTCGAGATGGTTGAGTGCGATGGTCTTGATGTCGCGCAGGTCCTTCAAGGCGCGGTCGATATCGGCGCGCTTTTTCATGAGGTCGGTGATGGTGTCCTCGACGCGCTGGATGACTGCACGGGCCTGCGTGAGATGGTTGGGGTCGGCGTCGTAAAGGGCGAGCCAGTCGCGGATTTCCTCGAGCGAGAAGCCGAGGTTCTTGCCGCGCTGGATAAGATGGAGGCGGGCGCGCTCACGGCGGGTGTAGCTGCGTGCGACACCCTTGCGCGGCGGCGAGATCAAGCCCTTGGATTCGTAAAATCGGATCGCGCGCGTGGTGAGGCCAAACGCCTCGGCCAGTTCGCCGATGGTGAACTGCCGATCAGGGGCTTGCGGATCGAGCATGGCCGCGTCCGGCATGTCGTCGCGCGCTTTTTTACGCGGACCATCCTTTGCGGCCAGATCTCTCTTGGGCGCGCCATCTTTCGGGATGGCGTCCTTGGCGAGGCCGTCTTTCGGAAGTGTCACGTCTTTCACTGCCATGATCGCTGTCGGGGTGGCAGGCAACCGCCGCGCAGCGCCCAGAGGAATGCCCCATCGCGGGGCCTCGTTTGTGCCCTACGCTTGTGCGCTGTGCACGTCAACGTCTGCGAACGTCACCTGAGGCCACGCCGGCCGCTAGTGCAGCGCATCTGACGTTTGGTACCCGTTTGCGGCAAGACTGGTGACCAAACGTCAGATGCAAAAGCTGCACTAGAAACCCAATGTTGCTAGTGTTCCTTATGGCGCTGACATTTGCTCACCAACATGCCGCGAAGGGAAGCAAATGTCAGCGCCGGAACACTAGCTCAGCCTGCGATCGGCTTGGCCCGCTCCTCCGCCTGGAGTTCCTTCTTGGACAATTTGCCGATCATGGTTTTCGGCAGCTCGGCGCGGAACTCGATTTCGGCTGGCATCTCGATCCTGGAGAGGCGTGGCTCGAGGTGCTTGCGGATGTCTTCCACTGTCGCCGTCTGGCCGGGTTTCAGCTTGATGAAGGCTTTTGGTGCCTCGCCGCGATACCGGTCCTTGATCCCTATGACAGTCACCTCCTCGACGGCGGGATGCTCGTAGATCTTTTCCTCCAGATGGCGCGGATAGACCTTGAACCCAGAGCAGATGATCATGTCCTTGATGCGGTCAACGATGAAGATGAACCCTTCGTGGTCCATGTAGCCCACATCGCCGGTCCGCAGAAAATCGCCGATGAAGGTCTCAGCGGTCGCCTCGGGCTTCTTGTAGTACCCCTTCATGACTTGCGGACCTTTGATGCAGATCTCGCCGGGCTGGCCGAGCGGCACCTCTCGCTCGGGGTGGCCGACCTCGCGAATGGAGATGATGGTGCCAGGCATCGGCTGACCGATGGACCCGGCCTTGGCGCGTCCGTCGAGCGGATTGGCTGTGGCGCCGGGCGACGTTTCGGACAAGCCATAGGCTTCAATGACCTGCGCACCGGTCAGCGCCTCGAAGCCCTTCTTGACTTCAGCGGGAAGCGGCGCCCCGCCCGACAGGCAGATCTTGAGCGACCGGAGGTCCAGCGTCTTGGCGTCCTTGTGGTTCATGATGGCGCTGAAAATGGTCGGCACGCCGGGCATGATGGTCGGCTTGGCCTTGGCTATCAGCTTGATGGTGTCGTCGAGGACGAAGCGCGGCATGATGATGATCTCGGCACCCTCGGCGATCCCGAAATTCATCACGCCGCTCATGGCGAACACATGGAAGAACGGCAGGATGCCGAGCACGCGCTCTGCGCCGTCCGTCGTCAGGTTGCGCGTCCAGGCGCGCGACTGCTGGACGTTGATGGTCAGGTTGGCGTGGGTGAGCATCGCCGCTTTGGGCGTGCCGGTGGTGCCGCCGGTGTATTGCAGTACGGCAATGTCCTCCAAGGGATCGATCGCCACCGGCGCATATTTGCCGTCGTTGTCGACGATGGATTCGGCGAGCACCACCTTTCCAGCCGCCTTCGAGGTTGCGATGTGCGCCAGCTCCTTGCTGCGGAACAGGCGGAACATGACCGATTTGGTGGCCGGGAGAAGGGTTGGGAACGAGGCGACGATGGCGCGCGCAAGAGTGCCTGCCGTGAGCAGGGCCTCGATCTTGTCGAACAGCACTTTGAGGTCCAGCGTGACCATGATTTCGGTGTCGCTGTCGCGGACCTGGAAGGCAAGTTCTTCGACCGTATACAAGGGGTTGTAATTGACGACGGTGCCACCGGCCTGAAGAATTGCGTAGTAGTAGACGATGAACGTTGGGCAATTGGGCAGGAACAGTCCGACCTTGGTGCCCTTCTTGACGCCCAGCGCCTGCAGCCCCTTGGTCACATGATCGACCTGACGGCCGATATCACCGTAGGTCAGCGTGCTGCCAAGAAACTGCGTCGCGGGCCGATTGGCGTACTTGGCGACTGAGCCAGCGAGCAGCGTTGGCACGGCGAGCGGAACGAATATTTCATTCCAATCAACATGTTGCGGGTAGTGCGTGAGCCACGGGGCCTGGTTCGATTTGGCGGTATCGGCGGCAACGGTCATCGCGTCCTCCCGGGCCGGGCATGAAAAGCCTGCCCTTATGCCCTAATAGATCATGCTTCTAAGGCCTAAGGCCAGCGCCGTCGACAGCCCCGCTGCGGGAACGATGAATGGCACGGCCACGACCTTTGCGGTTGGGACCCAGACAAAATGCGCGCTGATCCATACACGGCTTGTCGGACTTGGCTGGCTGGACTTGGCTGGCTGGACTTGGGTGACGTTTACGTATATCGGACGTGAAACCTTGCGGCGGGGTTCCGTCCGCAGTAGCAGTTGCTTGACTAGCAGTCACTTGGATCGCGCCCCCCCCAGCCACTGGCCGGGACCGGCGTCGGTCCGAACTGACCTCGCGGCGTCCCGGTGTTCCGAGGGCGGCCTAAAGGATGGCGGGCGCGATGAAGCGTTGCGCGACCGTGCGGTTAAATGAGGGACGCCGGCTGGCTTGGCAACGAGCGCAGGGCTGGGCGTCGTTTGGAGAGAGCAATGGACGAAGTTGCAACCAAGATCGTCGACATCCTCAAGAAGCACATGAAGGAGCCGCGCGACGATATCGGTCTCAATACGGCACTGACGGACCTCAAGATCGAGTCGCTCGATCTCGCTATGATCGTCTTCGACATCGAGGACAGCTTCGGCATCGAGATCCCCTATAACGCCAATGAAACCGGCGACGCGGGCGACTTCAAGACGGTTGGTTCCGTGGTCGAGAAAGTCCGCGGTTTGTCGGCTGCGAAGGCCTGACCGCGGTCCGTTTAGTCGACGATGCACGTGGGGCGCGGCGCCCGCTACCCTGGTGTCGGGTCTGGTGTCGGGGACGCGTAGTCGCCCTGCCACGATAGCGGTCGCTCACGCGGCAAGGTCTGCTTTCGGGGAGCGGGCCGCGTTCTGGACTGTGCCCAGCCGGGCCGCTGCCCAGAACTTGTTCAGAAAAATATTCGGGGGCGTCGTGCCGGTTGCCGCCTACCGTCGGCCAGCCGGGTAATGTTGTTTGTCTCGAGTGCTGGTGGTATCGCCCAATGACGAAGTCCAAGTCCGCAAAGATCAACTCCAACGGCACTCCGAAGCGCCGCGTCGTCGTCACCGGCATGGGTGCGGTTACGCCGATCGGCCTGACGGTGCCTGACTTCTGGGCGTCGATCAAGGCCGGCAAATGCGGTGTCAGTGAACTTGGTGGTTTCCCCATCGACGACCTGAAGATCCTGATCGCCGCGCAGATCAAAGAACTCGACCACAAGGCGCGCCTCAGTCACTTCAAGCGCGACAAGTTCGTCACGATGGCGGACCGCTACTCCTGGTTCGCCGCCATGGCGGCCGACGAAGCCGTGAAGATGAGCGGGTTGGAAGTCCCCTTTGTCGATCCCTACCGCACAGCGTGCATCATCGGTTCGGGCGCCGGCGGGCTGGTCACCACTGAAATCGCCTATCGCGATCTCTTCATCCTGAAGAAGAAGGCGACGCACCCGCTCACCCTGCTGCGCATCATCGGCTCGTCGGGCGCCGCCCACGTCGGCATCGAATTCGGCGTCAAGGGCCCGACGTTCGCGACCTGCAGCGCCTGCTCGACGGCAACCCACGCGATCGGCCTCGCCAAGGACTACATCGCCAACGGCGTCGTCGACGTGGCGATCGCGGGCGCCTCGGAAAGCGTGATCAACTATGGCACCATGCGCGCCTGGCAGGCGCTGCACGTGCTGTCGCCGGAGGGCTGCTTCCCGTTCTCCAAGAAGCGCAACGGGACGGTGCTGGGCGAGGGTGCCGGCATCCTGCTGCTGGAAGAGTACGAACATGCCAAGGCGCGCGGCGCCACCATCCTGGCCGAACTGACCGGCTATGGCATGACGTCTGACAGCTCCGACATGGTCAAGCCGTCGGTCGAAGGCCCGCGCGAGGCGATGCGGCTGGCACTCGAGGACGCCGGCCTCGCGCCGAACGACATCGGCTATCTGAACGCCCATGGCACCGCGACCATGGACAACGACCGCAACGAGACCAAGGCCATCAAAGAGCTGTTCGGCGACTACGCCTACAAGCTGCCGGTGTCGTCCACCAAGTCCATGCACGGCCACCCGCTGGGTGCTGGTGGCGGCATCGAAGCGGTGGCGTCGATCATGGCGTTGCGCGAGGGCTTCCTGCCGCCGACGATCGGGCTCAACGATCCCGATCCCGAGTGCGATCTCGACTACGTGCCCAACGTCGGCCGCGCCAAGAAGCTGGCCCATGTCATGTCGAACTCGTTCGCCTTCGGCGGCCTCAACGCCGTGCTGGTGTTCAGCGAAGCGGACGCCTGACCAGCGCCCCGGGAAGCACAAAAAGACTGAGGGTCCGGGAGCTGTGCTCCCGGTTGGGTGCAGGGCGAAAGTCCTGCTCGCGGAGCGAAGTCCCTCCGCAAGCGCCGGACGCCTGATCATGCGCATCGTCGGTGGACAATTTCGGGGGCGCCCTATCGTCGCGCCCGAGGGGAGCGAGACGCGGCCGACGTCGGACCGGGTCCGCGAGTCCGTGTTCAATATTCTCGCCCACGGCATCGAGGGCTTCGAGATGGCGGGCGCCAAGGTGCTCGATCTGTTCGCGGGCACGGGCGCGCTGGGGCTCGAAGCGCTGTCGCGGGGCGCTGCGTTCTGCATGTTCGTCGAGGAGGGGGCGGCCGCGCGCGGCGCCATCCGCGAGAATGTGGAGGCGCTGGGACTGACGGGCGTCACCAAGATCTTCCGCCGCGACGCGACCGGCCTCGGTGACGCGGGCAAATATGCCGGCTTCACCCTGGTGTTCGTCGATCCGCCCTACGACAAGGGGCTGGCGCCGAGAGCCCTGCTGTCGGCTGCGGCCGGAGGCTGGCTCGCCGCCGATGCGACTGCCGTGATCGAGGAGCGGGCGGGCGTGGACGTCGTCTTACCGGATGGCTTCCAGCATCTCGACACGCGCACCTGGGGCGACACCCAAGTGGTGTTCGCGCGTTACGCGCCGGCGTGAGCCGGGCAGCCCCGCGCAAAAGCAGTGGCTGGCCTCCGTCCGGGATGCAACAGTGCGG
The DNA here is from genome assembly GCA_025359005.1 of Hyphomicrobiaceae bacterium. Taxonomy (GTDB): domain Bacteria; phylum Pseudomonadota; class Alphaproteobacteria; order Rhizobiales; family Hyphomicrobiaceae; genus JABFRJ01. The sequence goes on from JANYHP010000096.1 coordinate 6,562, forward strand.
CTCGTTCTCCCTCTCTCACGCGGACCCCTCCATGACCGAACCCTGCGACCTTTCCGCCGTGGCCGCGCGCCGTCTGATCGGCGCCAAGAAGCTGTCTCCCGTCGAACTGCTCGACAGTTGCCTGAAGCGCATCGCGGCGACCAACAAAACAGCCAACGCCATCGTCGCCATGGACGAGGGGCTGGCGCGAAAGCAGGCCAAGACGGCTGAGAAGCAGGTGATGCGCGGCGACGAACTGGGCCTCCTGCACGGCCTGCCCACCGCCATCAAGGACCTCGAAGCCGTGGCCGGGCTCAAGATGGCGATGGGCTCGCTGATCATGAAGGATCATGTGCCGGAGGCCGATGAGCCGTCGGTGGCCAACCTGCGTGCCGAAGGGGCCAACATCTTCGCCAAGACCAACGTGCCGGAGTTCGGCGCCGGCGCCAACACGCGCAACAAGGTCTACGGGGCGACCACCAATCCGTTCGACGCCAAGTTGACCCCCGCCGGCTCATCGGGTGGCTCGGCGGCCGCGCTGGCGCTCGGCCAGGTGCCGATTGCGACGGGATCTGATTATGGTGGCTCGCTGCGGACACCGGCGGCGTTCTGCGGCGTCACGGGATTTCGGCCCTCTCTCGGCCTCGTGCCCGCGCCTGACCGGGCAGGCGGCTTGATCGGCTGGAACGTGCTCGGTCCCATGGGGCGCACGGTGGACGACGCCTATCTGCTGTTCCGCGCGCAATTGGACGTCAATCGCGCCGACCCCTACTCGTCCGCCGACGCACACGATTTTCCCGACGCGCTGCTACCCGCTGATCTTGGCTCGGTGCGTGCCGCGTTCTCGACCGATCTCGGCGAATGCCCGATCGACAGCGACATCGCGTCTGTGTTTCAGGCGCGCGCCAAGGCGCTGGCGCCACACTTCGGCGCGGCGGAATTCACGTCGCCCGATTTTTCCGGCATTCACGACATTTTCGAGGTGCATCGGGGCTTGGCGTTTGTGACCGGACACCAGGAGCGGTTGGCAAAACACAAGAAGCTGCTCGACCGCAACGTCATCGACAACACCGAGCGCGGACTGACGCTGACCGTCTCCGAGATCGGCCGCGCCTTCGTCGAGCAGCAGGCGCTGATGAAGCGGGTGCTCGGTTTCTTCGACGAGCACGATGTGGTCATCTGCCCGGCGGCGTCCGTGTCGCCGTTCCCGCACACTCAACTGTTCATCGAAGAGATCAACGGCGAGACAATGCCGACCTACATGCGCTGGCTGGCCATTGCCTACGCGCCGACCATGGCGTTGTGCTGTGCGGCCGTGGTGCCATGCGGGCGCGACCAGAAGGGGATGCCGTTCGGGCTGCAGATTTTCGGCCCCCGCGGCAGCGACCTCCGGGTGCTGGAAGTAGCACTGGCACTGGAGCAGGCGATGGCCGGCACCGATATGGCGCGGCCGGTGCCGAAAATCGGGTGAGCGGGCTTGGCGATGAATCTCGGGTTTTTCACGATGCCGATCCATCCCCTGGGGAAGGATTGGCGCCAATGCCTGCGGGAAGATCGTGAGGCCTTCATTCTCGCCGACGAACTGGGCTTCACCGAAGGCTATGTGGGCGAGCATGTAACAGATCGGGCTGAAAATATCACCTCGTCGAAGATCTTCATCGCGTGGCTGGCTGAAGCGACAAAACGCATCAAGCTCGGCACGGGCACGGTCAATTTGCCGAATTCCCATCCCGCGCAGGTGGCCGCCGACATCGCCATGCTCGACCATATGCTGGACGGGCGCTTCATCTTCGGGATCTCGCCGGGGGGCTTGCTGTCGGATGCGGAAGCCTTCGGCAATCTCGGCGCCGACCGTAACGCGATGTTCGTGGAGGCGATCAACCAGATCATCGCGCTGTGGACCACCGAGCCGCCCTACAATCTCGTGGGACACTTCAAATCGATCACAACAGCGCGCACTTTGATGACCGAGATCGGGCAGGGCATTCTGCCAAAGCCTTTGCAGCGGCCCCATCCGCCCATCGTGGTGACGGCGGTGGCGCCGCATTCGAAGGGCGTCATGGAAGCGGCCAGCCGCGGCTGGGACCCGATCAGCGCCAACTTCCTGATGCCGGTGTGGGTCAAGAGCCATTGGCCGAAATACGCCGAGGGCTGCGCCAAAGGTGGCCGCGTCGCCGATCCCGCCAACTGGCGCGTCGCCAAGAGCATTTTCATCGCCGACGACGATGCGACCGCGCGGCGTTACGCGACCGATCCGCAGAGCCCGTATCGCCAGTATTATGCCTCGCTCGCCACCAAGCTCATCAAGAACGGGCGCGCCGAACTGTTCAAGACCGCGCGCGATATGCCCGACAGCGCCGTCACTATCGATCATGTGTGCGAAAAGTTGATCATCTGGGGCTCACCGAACAAAGTTGCCGATGAGGTGCAGGCGTTCCGCGAGACGGTCGGCGATTTCGGCACGCTGCTCTACGCCGGCCACGATTGGGCGGATCGTGACCTCGGACGGCGATCCATGATCCTGGCTGCCGAGAAAGTGCTGCCAGTGGTCAACGCGGCAGCAACTCCGCGGGGGCGCTGATGCTGTCGGCGGCGCCGAGCTGCCACACGCCTTTACCATTGGTCGCACCGGCTGCAAAAGCGCGCTGTTGCAACTTAGGCTGTGCACCGACGCGGCCCGTTAAGCGTGATGCATCGATCGCGCGCCGTCGCCGGGCGGAAAAGTCATCGGATGCCGTTGCCAGGATTGGAGGGCGAGAAGTCCCCTCTGGATGGCTCTAGAAGCGTCGACGTTGGCGCAGGAGCGCGGTCGCAACGTTTTTGGCTAGGGTGGTGGCCCAAAACTCAAATGCGCGCTGGCGGTCAATTTAGACGCCTTGCGTGCGATTAACGATGATCGGTCAATAATTAACCGTATCAGGGCCTTACAACGCGTTTTTGAGCCAAATTCTGAGGTTGCGCGGCGTGCCGGCAAGCGCGGCTTTCCGATCTGCCGTGCGGTCGTTTTCACTGTGCACCCCAATGCCGCGACGCCGACACATGCCTCAGCCGATCGGGGCGATCTGGTGATAGGTGCCGCCAGCAAACACCAGCGGATCGCCATCGCGGAAGCTGGCGGCCAGCACGCGGCCGACGAGGATCACATGATCGCCGCCCTCGACGGCGGTTTCGCGCACGCATTCGAAATGGGCGAGCGCGTCGGGCAGCAGCGGGCACCCGCCGAGGCCGGCATCGATGGCTATGCCGGCGAACTTGTCGGCGTGGGGGGCTGCAAAATGACGGCAGAGAGACAACTGTTCCACGGCCAGCACGTTGACGGCAAAATGTCGGGCCGCCGAGAACGCCGCAAAGGACCGCGCGCGGCGCGCCACGCTCCACAGCACCAGCGGCGGGTCGAGCGAGACGGTCGAAAAGGAATTGGCAGTAAGACCCTCCAGCCGGCCGTCGTCGCGGCGGGTCGTGACGACGGTGACGCCGGTCGCAAAGCGGCCCATGGCGCGGCGCAGCAACAGTGGATCAACCGCCCGCCCCTCGGCAGGGCCGCGGACGGTGGTGGTCGTATCGGTCTCTGCCATGCCGTCTGTGCCGCCGTGTCATGCGTTGACTGGGCCGTCAGTGCACCTTGGCGCCGGTCTTTTCTTCGATTTCGGCGCGGGTGACGCCGGGTGCCAGTTCGACGAGCTTGAGCCCGTCCTTGGTCACGTCGAGCACGCCGAGGTCGGTGATGATCATGTTGATCACGCCGACGCCGGTCAGCGGCAAGGTGCACTTGGGCAAAATCTTGAGGTCGATACCGCCATCTTTCTTCTTCGCGGTGTGTTCCATCACCACGATGACGCGCTCGACGCCGGCGACGAGATCCATGGCGCCGCCCATGCCTTTGACCATTTTGCCGGGGATCATCCAGTTGGCGAGGTCGCCGTACTCGGACACCTGCATGGCGCCGAGAATGGCGAGATTGATGTGCCCACCACGGATCATCGCGAAGCTGTCGGCCGACGAAAAGATCGCCGAGCCCGGCAGCGTGGTGATGGTCTGCTTGCCGGCGTTGATGAGATCGGGATCAACCTCGTTCTCCATGGGGAACGGACCGATGCCGAGCAGGCCGTTTTCGGACTGCAGCATCACCGTCATGCCGTCGGGAATATAGTTCGACACCAAGGTCGGCAAGCCGATGCCGAGGTTGACGTAATAACCGTCGTGCAGTTCCTTGGCGGCGCGCTGCGCCATTTCTTCGCGTGTCCAGGGCATGGGGTTCTCCGTGTACTTGGTGTTCCGGTCGTAGGTTGGGTCAAGAGTTGCCGCGTGACCCAACAATTCAATTTCCGCTCGCAGCCGTTCGTCGCGCTCCGCTTGACCCAACTTACAAGACCGCCGTTACGGCTTGCCAGGCACCGCGTACCAATCATCATGCAATGACGTGACGCTGCAGGACAGGCACGTCGTATGCCGCCATTGGTGTTTGCAGCCGGGGCATTGGCCGCGCGTGTCGAAGGTGTTCCAGCCATGGCCGCAACCGGTCGCGAAATTCTCCGGCGGGCCCATGGCGACGCAGAACCAGCGGCTGTTCTTGTCGGGCTGCCACCGGCACGCCGGGCAGCGAATGTGGCCGCTGCCGTAGGACTGGTCGTGGTCGACCTCCGGCGGCAGACCCTCGGGTTTGAATTGCGCGCACGGGCGCAGCGATGGGCCGTCCGTGATCACGCCGCGTGCGTATGGGCTCATGCGGAATGCCACGCGCGGGCTCGCCTCGACGCCAGTCGCGCTCCCGCATTTGCGGTATGTCGTCGGCCTCATCTTCATGTCCATGTCACGCAGGTTGCACGTCACCAGCCGAACCTTCTCGTCCTTCGTCATCCCGGCGCAGGCCCGGGTCCTACTGCATTAAAAGTCTGGGTCTCTGCTTTGCCGTGGGTGCCGGCACGCAAAAGCCTCGCCACTCCTCACGCCTTGCGGATCGTCCGCTGCTCGATGCGCTTTTCCGGCGTCGCGTTGAGCACGAGGCGCTGCACGTAGATGCCGGGCGTGTGGATATTGTCGGGATCGAGCGCGCCCATGGGGACGATCTCCTCGACTTCGGCAATGGTCACCTTGCCGGCGGTGGCAACCATCGGATTGAAGTTCCGCGCAGTCTTGCGATAAATCAGGTTGCCGCTGGAGTCCGCCTTCCAGGCCTTCACCAACGCCACGTCAGCGGTCAGCGAGCGCTCGAGAATGTACTTCTGCCCGTCGAACTCGGCCACCGGTTTGCCCTCGGCAATGATCGTGCCGTACCCGGTCTTGGTGTAGAAGGCGGGGATGCCGGCGCCACCGGCGCGCAGCTTTTCGGCGAGCGTGCCCTGCGGGGTGAATTCAAGTTCAAGTTCCTTGGCCAGGAACTGGCGTTCGAACTCTTTGTTTTCGCCAACGTAGGACGAGATCATCTTTTTGATCTGCCGTGTGGCCAGCAGTACGCCCAATCCGAAGCCGTCGACGCCCGCATTGTTGGAGATGGCCGTCAGGTTCTTCGCGCCGCTTGCCCTGACCGCCTCGATCAGTGCCTCGGGGATGCCACACAGGCCAAAGCCACCGACGGCCAGCGTCTGGCCATCCATGATGACGCCCTCGAGGGCCTTCGCGGCGGACGGATACAGCTTGTTCATGCGACGGGCTCCAGCAGGGGCGTGTGGCGCCGGTGCTCGCGAACCCCGGGCGCAAAATTGAATGCGACACGCGGTAGCAGCCTCGGCCGCAAGGGTCAATTGTCGGATGCCGTCGGACCCCTTGGCACCCAGCGTGGCCGCGCGCTAGTGTTCCGGCGCTGACATTTGCTTCCCTTCGCGGCATGTTAGTG
>JANYHP010000121.1 GCA_025359005.1 Hyphomicrobiaceae bacterium
GCTCGGTGTTTTAGCCTCAAATGTCCGCGCGCTAAAACTCTATCGCAAACTGGGCTTTGTCGAAGAAGGCCGCCAGCGCAACTATCTGCGTATCGACGGCGTCTACCGTGACGACATCCTGATGGCCTTGCTGCTCGAGTAAATGACATCACCCGCGCAATCTCACCGCATCCCGTCCCGCTTGCTGATCTCAGCCACCGTCAGCCCGCCCATGCGCGAGTGCGGTCGGCCGCCGGTGGTCATCGTCAAAAAAAACGCGATCTCGTCGGCGCGCGGCGCATCCGGGATCATCGCTGTCATGGCATCGAAGTGCGAGCGCACGTAGCAGGCGTCTTTGTGGTGGATCGGCAGGTCGATCATTGCACCCAGCACGCCCATCTTCACCGCCGACGGCACGATCGCCAGTGCCGTGCCCAGCGCCTCGCGCATGCCGTAGCCGCCCGGCACATGCCACAGCGCAGAATGCTCGATCTCGCCCGCCGCGCCGACGATGGCGCCCTTGCCGTACGCCTCTATCAGAGTTGCGTCCCCGCCGAGCGCCGCGATCAAACGCTGCGCGCACTCGAGCCCCAAGGGCTTCATGGCCTCCATCATCGGCGTCAAATCATCAACGTAGCGCCCGGCGTAGGGATTGGCCACCACCGCGCCGATCCAGCCCTTGCGGATCGGCCGCGCCAGCACCGGCCCGCCATCGTGGCGCACCTCCTCGATCCCGAGCGCAATCTTGCGTACCTTGACCTGCATTGACCGATCTCCGCGCGGCATTCGCGCCTCTGCGCCCCTACTTCTTTGTGAATGCCTCGCCGATGCCGCGAGCCATCGAGACGAACTCGCTCGGCATCATGACAATGGTCATGGTGTTCTGCTCGGCGCCCACCTCGGTGATCATCTGCATGCGGCGCAGCTCCAGCGCGGCGGGGCTCTTCATGATCGTCTCGGCGGCTTCATTGAGCATCTTGGCGGCGTCGAATTCCGCTTCCGCCTTAATCAGCCGCGCCCGCTTCTCGCGATGAGCCTCGGCTTCCTGCGCCATGGCGCGCTGCATGCTTTCGGGGATTTCGACGTTCTTCATCTGGATGCGCTCGGCCTTGACGCCCCAGGGCGAGGTGACCTTGTCGACCTGCACCTCGATCAGATGGGCGATCGCGTCCTGCTCCTTCAGCACCTCGTCCAGGGTGTGTTGGCCGATGACGCTGCGCAGCGTCGTCAACGCCACCTGGATCACGGCATTGCCGACATCGGCCACCTCGATCGTCGCCCGTTGCGGATCGACAATGCGCTGCCAGATGACAGTGTTGATCTTGATCGGCACGTTGTCGCGCGTGATCGTCTCCTGCGCTTCCACCGCCGTCGTCCGCGTGCGCAGGTCGGTCCACGTGACCCATTCGACGAACGGCCACTTGAAGAACAGGCCCGGACCCGCCGTGCGATTGTAGCGGCCGAGCCGGAACACCACCGCGCGCTCGTATTGATTGGCGACGCGCAGGCACAGGATCGCGAACACCAGCACCAGGGCCAGGACTGCCAGAACGCCCGGAAGGGCGACCATAATGGGCATCACAATCAACCTCGCGCACTCCGGCCGACCATTCGACCTCCGGCGAGGTTAGCCGCCGCTGGCCCAAAACACCAAGGATGATGACGCCCGCCCTTGCAAAGCGCCGGACAGGCCTCTCCGGGGGCCGTTCGTCGACGCGCCCCTGGCCAGATGGCGCAAAATCCACAGGCATGCGACACTGCGACGCGACCGGCGCGATTGAGTCGTGCCGGATAGCGAAAAAGCGGAGGAAAAATCCATGAACTTTCTGATCCCACTTATCATGCAGGCCGTCGGCGGCGCCGCCGGCGGCAATCTGTTCGGCTCGCTGATCAAAGGCGCGAGCATGGGCTCGACTGGCAACACGGTGGCCGGCGCGCTCGGCGGTGTGCTTGGCACGGGCGCTCTCGGCGCCGTCATTCCGGCGCTCGGTTCGATGACGGGCGGAGGGATGGACATCGGCTCGATCCTTGCCAACCTCGTCGGCGGCGGCGTTGCCGGCGGCGTCGTGCAGATGATTGTCGGCCTCATCAAGAACCGCATGAGCTGAGAAAACGCCTGCGTCGTTGCGATAGGGCGCATCGCCCCTTCGCGACGACGCCCTCGCCACCGCGTAACCGCAACGCCAATCGACCCTGCAAGCCCGGACCCCGCCGATGATCTTCGACCACAGAACCTACATCTGCAAATTCGGCACGATTCCAGCCCACTTCGCGCTTTATGAGAAAATGGGACTGGCCGTCCAGAAGCGCCACTTGGGCGAGCCGGTGCTGTACGCGTCGACCGAAGTCGGCAACATCAACTCGTTCGTCCACGTGTGGGCGTACAAGGACCTCGCCGACCGCACCGCCCGCCGCGCCGCGATGAACGCCGATCCCGAGTGGCAGGCGTTCGTGAAGGCGGCCCGTGAGCTTGGCGCAATCACCGAACAGCACAACACGATCCTGGTGGCGGCCCCCTTCTTCAAAGTACCGGCTCGTTGAGCACAGCGCTCAACTGCTGCCGATCTTGATCCCCACCAGCAGCGCCAGGATGCCCCCGATCACCACCTGGATGAGCGCCGACGTAAACGGCGTCTCCATGTATTTCCAGCGGACGTAGGCGATCGCCGCCAGTTCGAACGCGACGATGACGCCAGCGATGGCGGTGGCGGTCCAGAAATCCTTGATCAGGTAGGGCAGCGTATGCCCGAGCCCGCCGACCGTGGTCATCACCCCGCAAACGGCGCCGCGGATCCAGGGATGGCCACGGCCGGTGATCTCACCGTCGTCGGACAATGCCTCAGTCAGCCCCATGCTGATGCCGGCGCCAACGGAGGCCGCCAGCCCGACCAGAAACGCGTCCCAGGTGTTGTGCGTCGCAAAAGCTGCCGCAAAGATCGGCGCCAGGGTCGAAATGGACCCATCGATTAGGCCGGCAAGGCCTGGCTGCACGATCTGCAGCACGAACAGGCGCTTGCGGGTTTCGTCCTCTTCGGCGCGGGCATTCGGCGTTACGTTCGCTTCGCCGAGCTTGGCGGCCAGGTCCTCGTGGCCCTTTTCGATCTCGGCGAGATCGCCGAGCAACTTGCGTACGTCCGTGTCGTGCGCCTGTCCTGCCGCCTTCTGGTAGAATTGGCTGGCCTCGAACTCCATCAGTTCGGCCTGCTTGCGCGCCGTGTCGATGCGCAGGCCGTCGGCCAGCCACACCGGATTGCGCTTCATGAAGCCAGTGACGTCGGCACGCGTGATGTGCGGCAGGCCCTTGCCGAACTTCTGCTCGTACATTTCGAGCAGCATGTGCCGATGGTCCGCCTCTTCGTGCGCCATCTCTTCAAAAACCTTCGCGGAGGCCGGGAATTGGGCGCGCAGTTTGTTGGCGAATGTTAGATAGATGCGCCCGTCCTCTTCCTCGTTGGTAATGGCGAGCGCCAGCACTTCGGCCTCGGTAAGGTCTGACACGCGCTTCATGGGTCGATCCTGCTCATGTGACGTATTTAGAAGCGTTCTAAAGTATGGCGGCGCCAAGCTCAACCCGGCGCGTCAGCGTTACACAGGCAGCCGCCCGTCCGTCACCGATGCTGCCCGCCCGCCGCGCACGGTTGCGGCGATCGGGTATCACGCCCGCGAATTCTCCGATGCACAAGAAACCGGCAGGCGCTATACGACTGTCAAAGCGCGGTCCGACCACGGTGAACGGTATGAAACTCGACGACTTGATTGCCATCGACGTCCACACCCATGCCGAGGTCTCGTGCCGCCAGCCGACCGACGCGTTCTGGGAGCCGTTCGAGGCGGCGGCGAGCAAGTATTTCAAGGTCGGCAAACGCCCGACGATTTCCGAGACGCTCGCCTATTATCGCGAGAAGA
>JANYHP010000188.1 GCA_025359005.1 Hyphomicrobiaceae bacterium
AGACCGGCGCGGCGCGTCCGGCCTCAGCCGGGAGAAACGAAATGGCAGATCGGCAGCACCCCATCATTGCGCAAGCCGGGCAAGAGATGGCGGATGGCACACTGGACCGCCGTGGATTTCTGCGTATTGCGACACTGCTCGGCATCGCCGCACCCGCAGCCTACGCGATGGCTGGCTTGCCGATGCCGGCGTCCGCGCAAGATGCGCCCAAGAAGGGCGGCATCATTCGCCTCAGCATGCGCGTGCAGGATCTGAAAAGCCCGCACACGTATTCCTGGATCGAGGGCGCAAACGCCGCGCGCCAGGTGCTCGACTATCTGACATTTACCGGCATCGACAATATTACGCGACCAAACCTCGTCTCGAAGTGGGATGCGAGTCCCGACCTGAAGTCGTGGACAATGACACTCCGCAATGACGTGACTTGGCGTAAAGGGAAAAAGTTCACGGCCGATGACGCCGTCTGGAACATCAAACGGCTACTCGACGCCAAAACCGGATCCTCGACGGTCGGACTGCTCAAGGGCTTCATACTCGACGAATTCGAGACCGAGGAAGTCGACACCAAGACAGGAAAGAAGAAAAAATCCACGAAGCTGTGGGATGCCAATGCCATCGAGAAGGTCGACGACTTCACCTTCAGGCTCAACGGTAAGACATCCAATCTCGGCATCCCCGAAGCGCTGTTCCACTATCCGGCATTGATGATGGACCCGGAAGAGAATGGCGAATTCAAAGTCGGATCGAACGGCACAGGCGCTTTCGAGATGATCGAACTCGAGGTCGGAAAGCGCGCCGTATTCGTCAATCACAAGAGGCCGCACTGGGGTGGCGGCGGACATATCGACCGCTTCGAGGTCATCGACAACGGTGAAGATCCGGCGACGCAGGTCGGCGCGCTCGCCTCAAAGCAGGTCGATATGGTCTACCAGGGCGCCATCGCGACGTTGCCGGCCGTCGAGCAGTTGCAGCATATTCAAGTCAACTCGGTCGATACCGCCTACACGGCCGTCGCCCGCGTTCATTCCATCAAACCTTTCGACGACAAGCGCGTGCGACAGGCACTGCGCCTTGCCACCGACACGGAAGCGACGCTAATGGCTGCGCACCGCGGCCTCGGCAGGCCCGGCGATCATCACCACGTTTCACCCGTCCATCCTGAATACGCCGACATCGGCGGCTCCAAGCGCGACGTCGCCAAGGCGAAGAAGTTGCTCGCCGATGCAGGTTATCCGGGAGGGATCGATACGGAAATAGCGGCACGCCCGGCACCTGACTGGGAATTGCTCGCCGTGCAGGCCATGGTGGAGCAGTGGAAAGAAGCTGGAATCCGCGTCAAGATCAACGTCATGCCATCGAGCCAATATTGGGACAATTGGACCAAGGTGCCATTTGGTTTTACGACCTGGGCGCACCGTCCACTCGGCACGATGGTCCTTGGCCTCGCGTATCGAACAGGCGCCGCTTGGAACGAGTCGAACTGGTCGAACGCCGACTTCGACAAACTGATCACCGAGGCCGAAGGCTACCTGGACGTCGAAAAGCGACGCGCCATCATGGCCAAGATCGAGCAGTTGATGCTGGATGAAGGGCCGGTTGTGGTGCCGCTGTGGCGCGCGGTCTTCAACTTCACCGACAAGAAAATCAAGGGTTACAAGATCCACCCGTCGATCTACATTGAGGCCAAGGATATGTGGATCGACGCATGACGATGATCTGAGGCTCTGTCGGCTTCGGCAATCGTGTAAGGCTCGCGACGCCCCCAGCGCCGGATACGCGTCGCCGCTGGATGCTCCACCATCGCATCCGAGGAGTTTTGCCGAAACATGCTCCGATACGTTGGGCGGCAACTCCTGAATATGGCGATCACGTTGTTCGCCGTGTCGTTTCTCGTCTTCATGCTCAACGAGTTGACCCCGGGCGACGTGGCTCGCAAGGTTCTCGGCCCCTACGCGCTCCAGGATCAGGTCGATCAATTGACACGCCAGATGGGGCTCGATCGTCCTGTCTACGTTCGCTATATCGAGTACATGGGGAAGGCCCTCACCGGCGATTTCGGCGAGTCGATCGTCTATCGCCAGCCCGTGGCGGCCGTCATGTGGGACCGGTTGCGCAATACGCTGCTGCTCGCCACGGTATCGTTCGCCGTGATCGTGCCTGTTTCAATTCTGTTCGGTGTGCTCGCCGGCATGCGCGAGCGAAGCCGCCTCGATCGCGCCGTCAACGTGTTCTCGTCCGTGTGTGCATCGATCCCTGAATTCGCGATGGGTGTGTTCCTGCTGGCGGTCTTCGTCGTTTGGCTCAAGCTCCTGCCCGGGACTGCACCTCTTACCTCCAGCGGCGGCTGGCCGATCTGGAGTCAGTTCGTGCTGCCGGTCGCCGTCGTGACGATCTATGACGCTGGCTACCTGATCTCCATGGTGCGCCAATCCATGGTCGACGTCATGCGCCAACCCTACATACGCACGGCGATCCTAAAGGGCATGACCTTCCGCCAGGTCGTCACCAGGCACGCCATGCGCAACGCGCTGATCACGCCCTTCACCGTCATCCTCTTGCAGCTCAACTATCTCGTGTCGGGACTGGTCGTCGTCGAGACAGTGTTCGCCTACCCCGGTTTCGGCCGCATGATGCTCGAGGCCGCGCTCGCCAAGGACATCGCTATTGTCGAGGCCGGAACCCTGATCGCCGTCGGTGTCACGATGTTCACCCAACTCGCTGGCGATCTTGGCTATATGGCGCTAGATCCGAGAATCCGGGTATGAGCGATCGAGACTTGCTACTCCCTGTCGCGTCCGCCACCTCCGGTGGCAACGATGCGGTTGTCGCGCCGCACGCTTCGGCGCTCGCAACGCTTTGGCACCTGCTGACAGGATCGAAGATCGCGATGGTCGGCGCGGCCATCATCACGTTCTGGACCGTTGCAGCCCTGCTGGCACCCTGGATTGCGCCCTACCCACCCAACACGCTCGATCCCGCCGGATTGATCTATCCCTATCCGTCTGCAATGCATCTGCTCGGCGTTGATCATTTGGGTCGTGATTTGCTGTCGCGCATTCTCTGGGGCGCGCGCACTGTGCTGACGGTAGCGCCTCTGGCCGTAATCGGCGCCGCCGCTCTCGGAACTCTGCTCGGCCTCTTTAGCGGCTATCGCGGCGGCGTGATCGATGCCGTCATCATGCGCGTCGGCGATGTGCTGCTGGCGTTCCCGAAGATCATTCTCTACTTGATCATCATCGCACGCTTCGGCGCCTCGGCCCTCAATATTATTCTGGTCATCACGTTTACCGCAGCACCCATCGTTGCGCGCATCGTCCGCGCCGTCACCCTGGATGTGAAGAATCGCGACTACGTCGCAGCAGCGCGCATGCGCGGCGAAAGCCCGCTCTACATCATGTTTTTCGAAATCCTTCCGAACACACGCGGGCCCTTGATCGTCGATTTCTTCTTGCGCCTCGGCTACACGGCCGTTGCCATCGGCGTCCTCGGGTTCCTGGGGATCGGTTTGCCGCCACCCGATCCAGACTGGGGCGGCATGGTCAAGGAAGCCTACGGCATGATCTTCGTCTGGCCGCACATGACATTGATCCCGGCGGCAGCCATCTCGTCCCTTGTCATCGGCTTCAATTTCCTCGCCATGGGCCTCAAGGAGGCCGCCCAGGATGGCTAATTTGGTGACTGACATCCTGTCATTTCAAGACGTCTCGATCGCGCACAGAACGCTGCGCGGAGCCCCGACCCGCATCATCGACGGCGTCAGCTTCTCCATTCCCGCGCGGGGCGCATTCGGTCTGGTCGGTGAATCGGGTTGTGGCAAATCGACGATCGCACTGGCGGCCATGCGCTATCTACCGGCGGGTATGACGATCACCGGCGGCCGCATCCTGGTCGACGACCGCGATCTCGCCGGCCTCGATGAGGACGCCCTGCGCACGCTCCGCGGCCACCGCATCGCCATGATCTATCAGGACCCGATGTCGAGCCTAAATCCGGTGATGCCAGTCGGGGCCCAACTCATGGAAGTGCCGCTGCTGCATGGCACTGTCGACACTTCGAAGGCACGTGCGCGGGCGCACGAAATGCTCGACGCCGTCCGCATTGCCGACCCAACCGCCATTATGCGGCGCTATCCGCATGAACTGTCCGGCGGTCAGCAGCAACGCGTGGTGATCGCCATGGCCCTAATGGCGGAGCCCGCGCTGCTTATCATGGACGAGCCGACGACCGGGCTCGACGTCACCATCGAAGCGGCCATCCTCGATCTTGTGCGCACCCTGAGAGCCGACTTCGGCGCCGCGATCTTGTTCATCAGCCACAATCTCGGCGCGGTAGCGCGTGTCTGCGACAGCATAGGCGTGCTCTACACCGGACGCCTTGTGGAAACAGGTCCGATCGCGCCCGTGTTCCGGGCTCCTGCGCATCCCTATACGCGGGGTCTGCTCAACGCATTACCGCGAGTAGATGCCGGCAAGACACGCCGGCCGCTGCAACCGATCGAGGGAGCCATCGCGCCATCGGACCGCGCGCGCATCGGCTGCGCCTTCGCACCGCGCTGCGCACATCACCGCCCGAATGCCTGCGACGATCGTCCAATCGAATTGCAATCTGCCAGCGCCGCCAGTGGCCATACCGCACGATGCGGCAGGTTGGGCGAGCTGACAGTTACGCAGGCGCCTGCCCTGGTCGGAAATTCGTTGTCCGAAGGCGCAGGCGACATTCTTCTGAGTGTCCGCGGACTATCCAAATATTACCACGCCGGGGGCCTATTCGGGAGCCGCGGCGCCGTCGTGCGCGCTGCCAGCGATGTCCATCTGGACGTACGGCGGGGCCGGACATTGGCGATAGTCGGCGAATCGGGCAGCGGCAAATCCACCGTCGCCAAGGTCATTGCAGGTCTGGTCCCGGGCACCTCTGGCAATGCTATGTTTCGCAGCGTCGATCTCGTGCCGCTCCCCGTCGACAAGCGATCCTGGGACGTGCGGCGCGCGATCCAGATGGTCTTCCAGAACCCCGACTCGACGCTCAACCCTAGTCACACCGTCGAGTACGCCTTGATGCGGCCGTTGCAGCGGTTGAAGGGCTTGTCGCGCGCCGAGGCGCGAAATGGTGCCCGTCGACTTCTGGAGCGCGTGCGGCTGCCGTCTGAGCTTCTGCAGCGGCTGCCGCATCAGTTGTCCGGTGGCCAGCGCCAGCGCGTCGCCATTGCGCGAGCATTGGCTGGCGATCCTGAAATCCTGATCGCTGACGAACCTGTATCCGCGCTGGACGTGTCGGTGCAGGCGGCGATCGTCAATCTGCTCGGCGAGCTGTTGCAGTCATCGGCCATCAGCCTCGTCATCATCAGTCACGATCTGGCACTGGTGCGGCACATGGCCGACTGGATCGCCGTGATGTATCTGGGACGCGTCGTCGAATATGGGCCGGCGGACCTGGTGCTAAGCGCGCCCTTCCATCCCTACACCGAGGCTCTCCTAGCCTCCGCCCCGACGCCCGATCCGGACGCGCCGCCGCCCGCTGTCGTGCTCGGCGGTACGATGCCCAGTCCCTCCCAAGAGATTACCGGTTGCGTATTCGCCAGCCGGTGCCCAAGAAAAATCGGCCCGGTCTGCGATACCATGCAGCCGTGCGTGCGACGCAGCGGTGAACACGAGATTGCTTGTCACATCGATCTCATGCCCGCCGCGGGTGCTGTCGGCGCCGACACCTGAAATACCCGATGGTCACCGCTCATTTTTAGTTGTTCGACTTGGTCACGCTGGCGACGCGAGTTCGTGCCAGCCGCTCATCATCGAGCGCAACGCCGAAGCCGGGTGCGTCCGACAGCACCAGGTCACCACTCGCATCGACGTCGATGGGCAGGACAAGTGGGTAATCGCGGCGCTCGAGTGTCCATTCCGGCGGATCCCAGGGGAACTCAAAGTAGCCCTGATCTGAAACTCCTGCGTAGAGGTGCGCGTTGGCGATCACGCCGATGCCGTTGCCCCAGGAGTGCGGTGTGAATACGATGCCGTGCGCTTGCGCCATGTGCGCTACCTTCTGCAGTCCGCTGATGCCGCCGACGGAGACGACATCGGGTTGAATGACGTCCACGCATCCCCCGATCATCAGGTCGCGCAACTCCGCTGGCTCCCGCGCCAGCTCGCCCGCCGCTATGCGAAGATCGAGCGCGTCCCGCAGCCGTCGCATGCCCTCACGATCGGCGCGGTGCAGCGGCTCCTCCATCCAGTAGACGCGCAGCCGTTCGAGTTCGCGGCCAATGCAGAGTGCATCCTTGTGCGTCCACGCAGACTGCGTATCCCACGGAAAGCGCCAACCCTGATTGCAATCCACCATCAACTCCAGTCGGTCGCCGACGCGCGCCCGCACCGCTTCGAGCGCACGAATATCATCGCGCCAGTCGCCGCGCCGGAAGCGGATTTTCATCGCCCTGAAGCCCCGCGCCACGACCCGCTCGGAGAAATCTGCAAGTTCCGGCGCCGACCGCAGTGTTCCGCTCGAAGCATAGCAGCGCACGCGATTGGATAGGCCACCCAGCAGCTTCCAGCACGGCTGGCCAGTGATCTTTCCGGCCAGGTCCCACAGTGCGAGATCGAGAGGCCAGCAACGCCCATAGTGGAACGTGATATGGTCAATCACGCGATTGTGGCGTTCGAGCTGCATCGGATCTTGCCCGACGAACAGGTCTTCGTGCCCAGCAAATCCTAGCATGTAGTCACCCGATCCGATGCCCACATGGCCCGCGTCGGTGTGAACGCGCACGATTGTCGCATCGAAGATCCCCCGTGGATTGGACGACCAGCTTGGATGAAACGGCGGCTCGAGCGGAAGCTGGTGATGCGTGATCTCGATTCGGGTAATTTTCATGGCGCCCTCGGCGTTGGGATGGATTGGACGTGACAGTCACTGTAGGTTCCTCCCGTGTTCCCGTCGAACCAAAGAAGGCGCTGGTGTGCATGAGTGATCCCGCAAACAGCGATGCGCCTCCCCGTCGCGAGCGAGCCGGTGGACGCGCAGCCCGCGGCCAGAGGGCTGCCGAAGCGCGGCAAAGCCAGAAGCCCTTTCGCCAGCCGCTTCGACGCACCCCCGCCCTCGAACTCGTCAGTCGCGACGAATTGGAACAGATCCATCTCACCTCGCTATCCGTGCTCGAAGAGATCGGCATGGACTTCCTCGATGCCGAGGCGCGCGCACTCATCAAGACTGCCGGGGGCGACGTTCAGGAAGGTTCGGCGCGTGTGCGCTTCGACCGCAATCTGATCCTCGAACGCATCGCGACAGCTCCGGCAAATTTCAAGTTGCATGCGCGCAATCCAGCGCATGACCTTCAATTCGGTGGCGATCATGTGATCTTTGCGCAGGTGGCGAGCGCGCCGAACTGCTCGGACATGGACCGCGGACGCCGCCCCGGAAGCCATCAAGACTTCCGCAATCTCGTCCGTCTCGCGCAGTCCTACAACATCATCCACATGACGGGCGGCTATCCCGTCGAACCCGTCGATCTGCACGCATCGATTCGCCATCTCGAATGCCTGCGCGACCTGGCAACGCTTACCGACAAGGCTTTCCACGCCTACTCGCTCGGCCGTCAGCGCAACGAGGACGCGCTCGAAATCGTGAGGATCGCGCGTGGCATCAGCGCGGAACAACTGGACCACGAACCATCGCTCATATCGGTGATCAATTCGTCGTCACCATTGCGGCTCGATGCGCCCATGCTGCAAGGCATCATGACGATGAGCGCCCGCGGCCAACCGATCATCTTAACGCCATTCACGCTCGCAGGCGCCATGGCACCGGTGACCATCGCCGGTGCGCTGGTGCAGCAGAACGCAGAAGCGCTCGCAGGGATCGCGTTCACCCAGATCGTGAAACGTGGCGCACCTGTTGTCTACGGCGGTTTCACCTCGAACGTCGACATGAAGACCGGCGCACCTGCATTTGGAACGCCCGAGTCCATGAAAGCAGCCGTCGTCGGCGGCCAGCTCGCACGGCGCTACGGCTTGCCGTATCGCTCGTCGAACGCCTGCGCGGCCAATACGGTCGACGCGCAAGCAGCGTGGGAAAGCGCGTTCTCATTGTGGGGTGCCATCAACGGCGGTGCGAACTTTATCCTGCATGCGGCGGGCTGGATGGAAGGCGGTCTCACGGCTTCGTTCGAAAAGACCGTCGTCGACGTTGATATGCTGCAGATGCTCGCGGAATTCATGGAACCGCTGGACCTGTCACCGGATGCGCTCGGTCTCGACGCCATGCGTGAGGTCGGCCCCGGCGGGCACTTCTTCGGCACGCAGCATACCCAGCAGCGCTACCAATCGGCGTTTTATACTCCGCTGCTTTCAGACTGGCGCAATTTCGAAACTTGGCAGGAAGCAGGCTCGCCGACCGCGATGCATAAGGCCAATGTCGTCTGGAAGGAAATGCTTGCCCGCTTCGTACCGCCGCCGATAGATCAAGGCATCCGGGACGAACTCGATGCGTTCGTCGAGCGCCGCGTGCGCGAAGGCGGCGTGAAAACCGACTTCTGACGCGATGCCCCTCTGCTCGGCCCTCCGCCTCAGCGAACCTCGATCCCGTATTCGGCTGCCGATGAAACCAGCCACGTGAGCAGGCTGCCGCGTGTGCTGGCGGCACTGATCAGCTCGAAGGTGGGGGTGTCGTCGAGTAGCGCCACGCCGATGCCGATGTGACCGGCCGTCGTCTGCGCCACAGAACCGACAGGGAATACGGTTGAATGGAGATCGATTGGTACGCCCTTCGCCAGCGTTGCACGCGCCTTAGGACCAGACAGATGCAAGATGACCCGTCCATTGCCCTGCGCAGTGACGGCTGCGACGCCGGCAAGATCCAATGCCAGCTTCTCGGCAAACTCGACGTCTGCCGTGTTGCCCGCGACGGCGAACCATTGGCCCGGCGCCACGCCAGTGACGGAGACACTCTTCCCGGCGACGCGCCGTGATTGTTGTCCCACCGGTACCCCGGCCAGCGCAGAGAGCCGCGATGCCACAGCGTCGGCCATTTCCTTGCGCGCATTGACTGTCGCCGCAGCGAAGCCGGTGATTACTTCGAGTTGACCTGAACAAAGCAACACAAATTCTCCGCCAAGGTCATCTAGCAAGAAGCCTTCTTCGAAGGGGGCATCCAAGCAGGGCGTGCCAGGCTGTAGAGGCGCTTCTGCATTTTGTGTTTGCAACGGTAAGCTCGCTAACGAACAAGGCTGTGACAGACGACCAGAGTTAATCAAGCGCCGCGCAAAGGGCATGGTTTTTGCTAGTCGCAAAACTTCATCTCGGAACAAGTGTTCAACGGGCGAATCCGGCGACATAAAATTGCTAGTGCGAGAAGAGTTCTTGATATTTTCATCGGCACCATGAACGCGCTCGTCGTTGTAGCTTTCAAGGAGCTTCGCAGTGGCTTTGCCTTGAATGACGGCAGCCAGCTTCCATCCTAAATTGTCAACATCTTGAATGCCGCCATTGCCGCCCCGCGCCCCAAAGGGCGAAACAACATGGGCGCTATCCCCCGCAAATATCACGCGACCGTGCACAAAGCGCTCCAACCTGCGGCATTGAAACGTGTAAACTGAAACCCAATCCAATTCGAAATTCTTGTGGCCCACCGCTTTTTCAATACGGGGGATCACGCGGTCTGGCTGTTTTTCCAATTCTGGATCAGCATTTGGCCCCAGCTGGAGATCGATGCGGTAAATGTTATCGGGTTGTTTGTGGAGCAAAGCTGATTGGCCGGAATGAAATTTTGGTTCGAACCAAAACCAGCGTTCTGATGGTTGTTCAATTTTCATTTCCACATCAGCAATCAGGAAGCGTTCCTCAAAAAATTTTCCCTGAAAGTCGAGACCCAACATCGCGCGTGTCGGCGAACGCGCACCGTCACAGGCCACCACATAATCTGTTGTTAAATTATATGTGCCATCCGGTGTTTCAACATTAAGAGTTGCACCGCTTTTCGTTTGCAAAACACTCGTCACTTTATTTTTCCAGCGCAACTCAATCAGCTTAGGAAAATCTGCGCAGCGTTCTGCCAGATATTGTTCCACGTGATATTGCTGCAAGTTGATGAAGGCTGGATTTTTGTGACCATCCTCCGGCAGTAAATCAAATGACCACACTTCTTCATCGCCATGAAACAATCGTCCCACTTTCCATGTCACACCCTTGGCCACCATGCGCTCACCAATGCCCAAGCGATCAAAAATTTCCAGCGTACGCTTGGCCCAGCAAATCGCGCGGCTGCCCACTGAGACGACGTTGTTGTCATCCAACACC
>JANYHP010000283.1 GCA_025359005.1 Hyphomicrobiaceae bacterium
TCGGCGTGCCGTGGGTCGCTGCCATTTCGGCGATCCCGAAAATCGCGCTCCTGCCGCTGTTCATCATCTGGTTCGGCATCGGCGAGGGTTCGAAGGTGGCGACCATCGCCTTCGGCACGTTTTTCCCGGTGGCCGTCAATACCTACACCGGCGTCGACAGCGTGCCGCGCACCCTGATCCGCATGGGGCAGAGCTTCAATCTGAGCCGCTGGACGATCCTGCGGGCAATCGTACTGCCGGCTACGCTGCCGGCACTCTTTGCCGCGTTCCGCATTTCGGCGTCGATTGGCATCATCTTGCTGGTGGCGGCCGAAATGGTGAGCGCCGACTTCGGTATCGGCGCCTACATCATTCAGCAGCAGAACCTTTTCCAGCTCGACCGGCTGATGGCCGGCGTCACCGTGCTGATGGTTCTGGGGCTGGCTATCTACGGCGTGATAAGCCTGCTGGAGAAGCGATTTCTGCGCTGGCGGTAGGGTGCCCGGGTGCCGGCGACACATATCCGTACGGAGCCGAGCGGCACGCGGAGGCGCGAGCCTGCGTTGCGCTTTCTTCGATTCACACCACGTGAAAAGCGATCTAGCGTGTGCGGGCACAACACCAGCACGGGCGGAGACGGGCACATGAACTTCGACGGGACAGTCGCGCTGATCACGGGCGCGGCGAACGGGATCGGGCTGGCAACGGCGCTGGCGTTCGCGGCCAAGGGCGCCAAGGTGGTGGCGGTCGACAAGGATGGGGCGGGTGCGGAAAAAACGGCGGCGGCGATCAAGGCCAAGGGCGGGCTGGCCATCGCGAAAGCCGCGGATGTGACGCGCAGCGCCGACGTGGCGGCCTATGTGAAGGCGACGCTGGATGCCTATGGCCGCATCGATTGCTTCTTCAATAATGCCGGCATCGAGGGGCAGGTGGCGCCGATCGTCGACTACGACGAGGCGATGTTCGATGCCGTGCTGGCGGTGAATGTGAAGGGTGTGTTTCTCGGGCTCAGGCATGTGTTGCCGGTGATGATGCGGCAAGGCAGCGGATCGGTGGTCAACACGTCGTCGGTGGCGGGGCTGACGGGCACGCCGAACATGAGCGCCTACGTGGCGTCCAAGCATGCGGTGCTGGGGCTCACCAAGACGGCGGCGGGGGAGGTGGCGCGGATGGGCGTGCGCGTCAACGCAGTCTGTCCCGGGCCGATCGACACGCGGATGATCCACGCCATCGAGGCGCAGATCAATCCGGCCGATCCAGCGCTGGTCGAGCAGAAATATCACGCCGCGATCCCGGTCGGCCGCTATGGGACCGCGGACGAGGTGGCGGAGATGGTGCTGTTTCTGTGCGCGGCGGGCAGCGGCAACATCACCGGCGCGCATTTCGTCATCGACGGCGGGCGGACGGCCACCGGCGGGGCGGTGACGGTGGTGACGCGGTAGGCTCGGCGAGGACGAGTATGGTTAAAAATCAGCGACTTACGGCGGAGTACGGTTAATCGCAGTAATTGCACCAGGATGCGATTCTGTGGGGTTTGACTGCTTCGGCCATCACCCTAGCCAAAAAGAAATTGAACGCGCCGCAGGCGCCTCCAGGCTCGATTTAGAGCCCTTCCAGGGGGTGAGTCTCGCTCTCTTTAGGTGGCGCTGGTCAGGGCTTGGGTTTTGTCCGCGAAAACCACCCAACCCGCTGATTAACCGTTAATTTTTACCGATGTGTCGCCACGTCGGTCGCTCACCCCCGGTTGCGGACGCCGATCATGAAGCTGTCGAACGAGTACTCGGCGATCTGCCACCAGAGCAGTTGGTCGCCGCGATAGGCGGTCATGCTGTCGAGCGCCTTCTTGAACAGCGGGTTCTGGCTGGCCAACTCGGCGTAGTAGTCCTGGGCGGCCTTGTAGGACGCTTCCATCACCGGCAGCGTGAAGGGCTTGACCACGGCGCCGGCGCCGATCAGCCGTTTGAGTGCCGGGGCATTAACGGTGTCGTACTTGGCGATCATCCAGGTGTTGGCCGCTTCGGCCGCTTGGCTGACAATGGCGTGATACATCTTCGGCAGTTTCTGCCACTGGTCGAGATTGATGACCAGATGCATCATCGCGCTGCCTTCCCACCAGCCGGGGTAATAGTAGTATTTGGCGATGCGCGCGAGGCCGAGCTTTTCGTCGTCGTAGGGGCCGACGAACTCGGCGGCATCGATGGTGCCGCGTTCCAGAGCGGGATAGATGTCGCCGGGTGTGATCTGCTGGGCGACGACGCCGAGCCGCGACAGCACCTGTCCGCCCATGCCGCCGATGCGGAACTTGAGACCCTGGAGGTCGTCGACGGTATTGATCTCCTTGCGGAACCAGCCGCCCATCTGGGTGCCGGAGTTGCCCATGGGGATGCCGTAGGCGTTGAACTTCTTCAGACTCTCGTTGACGATCTCGGCGCCGCCGCCGAACGCCCACCACGCCTGCTGGTGGCGCTGGTTGAGGCCGAAGGGAATGCCGGTGCCGAAGCCGAGGGTGGGGTCCTTGCCGACGTAGAAATAAGTCGGCGTCTGCGCGCACTCGACGGAGCCGGACGTCACCGCGTCGAGCGCCTGCTGGCCGGGCACGATCTCACCCGCCGCGAAGGTCTGGATCTGGAAGTTGTTGTCGGTGGCCTCGGCCACATATTTGGCGAAGATCTGCGCGGTGCCGTAGATCGTATCGAGTGACTTCGGAAAGCTCGACGTCAGCCGCCATTTGACCTGCGGCAATGACTGGGCAATGGCGGGCGCTGCAAGCGTGGTGCCGGCTGCGGCCAGTGCACCCGTCTTGAGAACCCCGGACTTCAGGAACTGACGGCGCGGCATTGTCATAAGGGGCTCTTTTCGCGGCGACACGGGATCCGGTGCCGGTGCACTGTGTTTTGGATCAACGGCGTGGCAGGTTAGCGGGAAACATCGGGAGCTACCATATGAAACTGGCGACGCTGCGCAATGGGACGAGAGACGGACAGCTGGCCGTTGTGTCGCGAGATCTGCGGCTGGCGGCCTGGGCCGAGGACGTGGTTGCAGGCCTCTCGACGCTGCAGGCCTTGCTCGACGATTGGGAGGAGTTGTCCCCCAAGGTCGCACGGATCGCCGCCGAGTTAAACGAGGTGTCCGAAGGCGGGCGGCGGGCACCGTTCGCGACGTTCGACTTCGATCCGGGGCAAGCGATGGCGCCGTTGCCGCGCGCTTACCAGTGGGCCGACGGCTCGGCTTACGTCAATCACGTCGAACTGGTGCGGCGGGCGCGCGGCGCCGAAATGCCGCAGAGTTTCTGGACCGACCCGCTGATGTACCAGGGTGGCTCGGACACCTTTCTGGGGCCGCGCGAGGATATCGTGGTGGCGGACGAAGCGTTCGGCATCGATCTGGAGGGCGAAGTGGCCGTCGTGACCGGCGATGTGCCTATGGGCCTGGCCAGTGGCGACGCCGAGGGCTGTATCCGGCTGCTGATGCTGGTCAACGACGTGAGCCTGCGCAACCTGATCCCGGGCGAGTTGGCCAAGGGGTTTGGCTTCTTCCATGGCAAGCCGTCGACGGCATTCGGACCGGTGGCCGTGACGCCAGACGAGTTCGGGCCTGCCTGGCGCGACGCCAAAGTCCATCTGCCGCTCGAAGCCGCCATCAATGGACGCGCGCTCGGCCATCCCAATGCCGGCCGGGACATGACCTTCTCGTTCGCCGATCTGATCGCCCATGCCTCGAAAACACGGCGGCTGGCAGCTGGCACGATCATCGGCTCGGGCACGGTGTCCAACAAGGGGCCGGATGGCGGTCCCGGCAAGCCGGTGGCGGAGGGCGGCGCGGGCTATACATGTCTCGCCGAAGTGCGCACCATCGAGACGATTGTCGCCGGCAAGCCCACGACGCCGTTCCTCAGCTTCGGCGATATGGTGCGCCTCGATATGCGCGATGCCACGGGCCTGTCCATTTTCGGTGCCATCGAGCAGAAAGTGGTGCGATACCCTGGAGCCTGACCCATGAAGCTGCTTGAGACGGCCCTGTTTGCCCTGGCGCTCGTGCTGGTCCCATGGCTGGGCTGGCTCGCCGGGCGCGCCATGGGGCGGCGGGATTGGCGGATTGGTGGTGTGCTTTGTGGCGCCGTGCTGGTCGCGGCGTTGCCCAACGTCGCGCGCATGGCGGTGCTCGCGGCCTTTGAAGGTTCGCCGTTCCTCGCAGCCTTCGCCGGGCGGCTGGTGCGGACCGGCACGGAGCATCTGGAAATCGGGTTGTTCTTTGTGGCACTCGCCGCATTCGTCACCATGATCGGCTGGACATCGACGCCGGTCGCTGCCAGATCGTGATAGGTGCCGCTTCGGAGATCCCACGATGACCACGCCCAAATTCGCGTCCGCCGGCGACATGGCCGAGAAGGCGGTGTCGTTCACCAAGCTCGGCGAGGGCTTGTTCGCCTACACCGCCGAGGGCGATCCCAACACGGGCATCATCGTCGGTGACGAGAGCTGCATGGTGATCGACGCGCAGGCGACGCCGCTGATGGCCCGCGATGTGATCGCGCGCGTAAAAGCTGTCACCGACAAGCCCATAAAATACGTGCTGTTGTCGCACTATCATGCTGTGCGCGTGCTCGGCGCCTCGGCGTTCGGCGCGTCCGAGATCATCGCCAGCGAACAGACGCGCAAGCTGATCGTCGAACGCGGCGAACAAGATAAGGCCAGCGAGATCGGCCGCTTCCCGCGCCTCTTTCGCGGTGTCGACAGCGTGCCGCCGGGCATGACGTGGCCGACTTTGACGTTCACCGGCACGCTCACCTTGTGGCTCGGCAAGCGGCGCGTCGAAATCAGCCATCTCGGCCGCGGGCACACGGCGGGCGATACGGTGGCCTGGGTGCCGGATGCGGGCGTGATGTTCTCGGGCGATCTCGTCGAATACAAATCCGCCTGCTACTGCGGCGACGCGCACTTTCGCGACTGGCCGAAGACGCTCGATCGCTTAGCCGGATTCCAGCCGAAAGCGCTGGTGCCGGGCCGTGGCGACGCGCTGATAGGGGCTGCAAAAGTGTCGGAAGCGATCGGCGGCACGCGCGACTTCCTCGCCGCCACCTTCGGCACCGCCGAGCAGGCCGTGGCGCAAGGCAAGAGCCTGAAGGAAACGTTTGCAGCCGTGCGCGCGGCGATGGACAAACCTTTCGGCGGCTATGCCATCTACGAGCACTGCCTGCCGTTCAACGTCTCGCGCGCCTACGACGAAGCGCGCGGCATCGACTGGCCCGTCGTGTGGACCGACGTGCGCGATCGTGAGATGTGGGCGTCGCTGCAAGGGTCGTGAGATGGCACTGGCGCTTTATTTGCGGAAAATGGCGCGGAACAATGCGTGGGCGAACTATCGTCTGCATCAGGCGTGCCTGCAATTGCCGATGGAGCAATTCGCCGCGACGCGCACGGGGTTCTTTCCCACGATCAAGGCGACACTCAATCATATCCTGGCGGTGGACTGCTATTATATCGACGCCTTGACGAAGGGCGGCCGCGGGCCAACGGCGTTTCGAGCATTTGTGCCGTTCGAGCAACCGCTGGCACTGGCGACTGCGCAGGCGGAGAGCGATCGCCGGCTGGTCGACTTCTGCGACGCGCTGACGGAGGATGCAACGGCTGCGAGCGTGCGCACCGACCGGGGCAAGGACGGTGTCTTTCTCGAACGCTGCGATGACCTGCTGGCGCATCTCTTTCAGCACCAGATCCACCACCGCGGACAGGTGCACAACATGCTGTCGGGCACGTCGGTCAGTCCGCCGCAACTCGACGACTATTTCCTGGCCTACGACATCGGCACGCGCGCCCGCGACGTGGAAGAGGCCGGCGTCGTCGGGCCGGAAATGTTGACGTGAGTGCCCCCCCGGCAACCGGGCCGTCGCGGGTTGCGATTCCAGGACGCAGTCTTGCGTGTTGACGTGAGCACGAGGGACCGATGCCCGACCTCCAGAACTTTCTGTTGTTCCTGGCGACCGCACTTGTCGTGGCCATCACGCCAGGGCCGGGCATTTTATGTCGCCGCGCGCACGCTCGCCGGAGGCCGTAAGGAAGGGCTCGCATCGAGCTTTGGGACAGGCGTCTGGGGCCGTCATGTGCGGGCTCGGTGCGACGCTGCTATTTGCGCGTCGTGCGGGATGACGGAAGGAGTGAGGTTCCCGCGGCTGTGGTGCGCACTCCGGGGGCGGCGCTCTAGCCCTTTGTTTATCGCATTTTCTGCACCAAACCGGTGTCCACATTGGTGGAAAATGCTCTAGAGCGCATTGCAACTGATGCGAACTTTCGGCAACCGCTCTAGCCCTTTGTTTGTCGAATTTTCTGCGGATAATCGGGACCCACTTAACCGGGAAATGCTCTAGCCGTCGGCGCTTAACCTGTCGTGGAATTCTTCGGCTTCTTCTTCCCCTTCGCGGGCGCTGCCGCGACAGGCTCCGGCTTGGGCGGCGGGCGGAGCACCTGGGCCTGGCAGCCGTCCTTGCCGCGCGCCCAGGCGATCACGTCGGTGCGCAGCGCGTCGGCGAGATCAGCGGGGAGCTTGATGTTTTGCATGGTGACGACGGTGTTGGTGTCGCCGCCAGCCGGTATGAGTTCGATGCGGAAGGTGCGCGCCCCCCATGGGTGCCCTTGGGTCACGTCGCGCTCGTGCAGCGCGATTTCGGCACGCCCGCCGGTGGTTGGCGAGGCGGCTTCGGCATGAAAGATGTGTGTGCCCTTGAGTGGGCCGTCGGGCCCCACCCAGCAGACGAGCGCGCGCTGGGCGATGGCTGCGTAGACGGCAGTCGGCGCGTCGTCGGCGGTGACGCTATCGGCCACGGGCAGTGTGCCGACGGATGTGCTGAGCGAACTCAATGAGAGGCTAGACGGCAAGCCGCCAGTGCAGGCGCTGAGCCCAGCCGACAGAACCGTTACGATACAGGACTTTGTAAGCCGAGCGATCATGGAGCGGTTAGGCCCCAACCGGCGGCTCATGTCTATGTGGCGCGCGGTAACAGAGGTGGATAATCCGGCGACCGAGCGCCTGTGCACCAAGTGGGCATGGCGATCAGCCGAATGCGACGCCGGGACGGTCCATTTTGCCATGACTGCTGCGGGCGGTGTCGCGGGCTTCATCGGCCTCGAGGGCGTTCAGCGCCTCGCGGGCCTGCTGGTGGGCCGCCACGGCCGCGTCGAGTTGGGTGCGCAGGTCAGCGACTGAGACCAGCAGCTTGTCGCGTCGCTGCCCGGCCGCCTTGGCGAACGTCGAATAGGAGAAGTGCGCCACATCGCGCACGCCGGTGCGTTCTTCTTCGGTGAGGATCTGGCGCTCGAGATCGGCCGCCATATTCTCGAAGTCGCGGACCATACCCATCAAATCCTCGGCCTTGCGGGCTTTTTCCGCAAGGTCGAACCGTCTGGCGCGCAGCGCCGAATCTCTGGACTTCATGACGCGATACCCCTGCAACTCATCGTGGCTCAAGAAGGTTACTCAACTTCCGTGCCAAACTCAGTTACTGATACAGCCTCCCGAATTCCGGGTGCGCCCCGCGACAGAGACCAAGGTCTCAAATCCGGACGGGCCGCGTGCCTGCTCAATACTGTTCCTGGACGGCACAACCGGTCGCCATAAACGCTTGCTCAAGCATAACATCTGCCATTAATCATTTAAGTTGCGGTAAAGCAACGCTCACATGCCGATTTTGCAATGAAGGCGGGTTCGGCGCTACTTGCGCAAAATGGCGCTAGCTCCACGAGTCGCAAATCAGTTAATGCTCGCTGCAGTCGCCGACGCTGAGCTTCCCGGAGTGTGTCTCCTGAAACCGCGATAAAGGTGACAAAGCTATCGTAAGCATATGATTTTGTATCGCAAAACACCAACTCCACTGCGGGTGCGCCGGGATCTGGTGTGGTGAAGTATTGGCGTGTCTGGTGTTTTGTTGCCGGTTGTAACGGTTGGTGCGCGTCAACCCGATCAGGTCTAGATTCTTGCGCAATTGTGTCGGTTTTGCGGGTGTTGCAAGGGAAAATTAGGGTTTGTTAACTTTTTGCGCTTACCAAGGTGGTACTCGGCAAAGTGGTTGTTGTGGCGTTCTCGGTGCGGACATGGGCAGACGGCCTGTCATCAGGCAGGGGACGAGAGGAAAGACATGCGGGTTCTTCTAATTGAGGATGACAGTGCGACCGCACAGAGCATCGAACTGATGCTCCAGTCGGAAGGCTTCAACATCTACACCACCGATCTCGGCGAAGAGGGTGTCGATCTCGGCAAGCTCTACGACTACGACATTATTCTGCTCGACATCAATCTGCCGGACATGAGCGGATACGAAGTGCTGAAGACCCTGCGCGTCAGCAAGGTTCAGACGCCGATCCTCATTCTTTCCGGCCTTGTCGGCATCGAGGACAAGGTTCGCGGTCTCGGCTTCGGCGCCGACGACTATATGACCAAGCCGTTCCACAAGGACGAACTGGTGGCGCGCATCCATGCCATCGTGCGGCGCTCCAAGGGCCACGCCCAGTCGGTCATCGAGACGGGCGATCTCAAGGTCAACCTCGACACCAAGACCGTCGAAGTGCACCAGCAGCGCGTGCATCTGACCGGCAAGGAATACCAGATGCTGGAGCTGCTCTCGCTGCGCAAGGGCACCACGCTGACCAAGGAAATGTTCCTCAATCATCTCTACGGCGGGATGGACGAGCCAGAACTGAAAATCATCGACGTGTTCATCTGCAAGTTGCGCAAAAAGCTGCAGGCAGCGACCGGCGGCAAGCACTATATCGAAACCGTCTGGGGCCGCGGCTACGTGCTGCGCGATCCGGCCGACGAAGGCCATGTCGCTGCCTGAGCAGCCCGACAGCTCGGACGTTTGTCGGCTTGTGATAGAGCAAGGGATCCCTCGGGGTCCCTTTTCCTTTTTCGGTGAACTGCTCGGTTCAGTCGTTGCCGGGCTTGCGCGACGCGTCCGCGGTCGTGCCCGCATCGCCTGCGGCCTCGAGTTCTGCGCGCCTGGCAGCCTCTGCTTGGGCGCGAATGGCCGCTTCCCTGCGCGCGATATAGGTGGCAGACGCGATGATGACGAATGCGCCGACCCAGGTCCAGCGGTCGATCGTCTCGTTGAAGAAGATCCAGGCGACGAGCGCTGTGAACGGCAGCTTGGCAAACTCGAACGTCAGCGCCAGCGACGCGTCCATCATCGAATAGCCGCGCACCAGGGTGACGTGCCCGAGAGTGGCGAAGCAGCCCATGCCTAACAGCAGCGGCACCATGCTCATCGCCGGCCAGCCCCATACGAACAGCGCGGGGATCAGCGACATCGGCGCGAGAAACAAGTGGGTGAGGAAGACGATCTTGTTGGGGTCGTCGCGGGCGGTCAGCTGCTTGACGAGAATGGCCGAGAAACCACCGGAGACGGACGAAAACAGCGCTGCGACGTGGCCGGGGGTAATTTGCGAAAACCCCGGGCGCAGGATGATCAGCGCGCCGACGAAGCCCACGGCCAGCGCCGTCCAGCGGCGGGCGCGGACTTTTTCG